>NZ_JBHXJG010000220.1:0-12236 GCF_042723425.1 Streptomyces sp. NPDC058375
CAGGTACGGGATTCCCGTACCGCCCCCGCCCTGTCGTGCACGGCTCGTTGGTCAGTTGGTGCCGATCTTCGCCAGCAGGTCGACGATCCGCGACTGGACCTCGTCGCTGGTCGACCGTTCCGCCAGGAAGAGAACGGTTTCGCCCGATCCGAGCCGCGGCAGCTCCGCAGGGTCCATCCCGGCCGAGGTGTAGACGACCAGCGGGGTGCGGTTCAGCTGCCCGTTGGCCCGCAGCCAGTCGATGATCCCGGCGCGGCGGCGGCGTACCTGCATCAGGTCCATCACCACGAGGTTCGGCCGCATCCGGCCCGCCAGGTCGACGGCCTCGCTGTCCGCCGCGGCGCGCGCCACCTGCATCCCGCGCCGCTCCAGGGTCTGCGTCAGCGCCACCGCGATCTCCTCGTGCTCCTCGATCAGGAGCACCCGCGAGGGATGTTGTTCGCTGTCGCGCGGGGCCAGCGCCTTGAGCAGGACGGCCGGGTCGGCTCCGTACGCCGCTTCCCGGGTCGCCTGCCCCAGACCGGCCGTGACCAGCACCGGGACCTCGGCCGCGACGGCCGCCTGGCGCAGCGACTGCAACGCGGTCCGGGTGATGGGACCGGTCAGCGGGTCGACGAAGAGCGCGGCGGGGAACGCGGCGATCTGGGCGTCGACCTCCTCGCGGGAGTTCACGATCACCGGCCGGTAGCCCCGGTCGCTGAGCGCCTGCTGCGTCGGTACGTCGGGGGCGGGCCAGACCAGCAGCCGGCGCGGGTTGTCGAGTGGTTCGGGCGGCAGCTCGTCGTCGACGGGGTGCGGGTGCGGCCGGTTGGCGACCTCGACCGCGCCCCCGGGCCCGTCCAGCGGCTCCGGACCTTCGGCGCCCTCGTCGGGCGCCCCTATGGCGTACGCGCGTCCCTCCGCGACGGGCGGCGCGAGCAGCTGCCCCTCGCCGTAGGCGGTGCCGGGGCCGCCGCCGACCTGGGCCGACGGACCTGACGGGCCCGAAGAACCCGACGGGCCTGGCTGGCCCGGCACCCCGGGCTCCTGTGCCGGTCCCTGGGGCCGCAACGGCTGCTGGGGCTGGGGCTGGGACGAGGGCTGAGGCTGATCAGCTCCCGCTCCCGATCCCGCGCCGGGCGTGGGAGCGGGCATGGGGGCGGCGGTGCCCGGCCGGTCCTGCTGGGGCTGCGCCTGCGGGCCCACGGCGGTCCGGGCCGGGGCGCGGTCGCCCTCCGGCGGCGCGGCGAGCTTGCGACGCCGGCCGGCCCCGCCGAGACTCTGGTGCGGCTGGTTCTGCTGATGCGCGAGGTGCTGGGCGAACGGCACGCCCTGGCCCAGCGTGCGCACGCTGAAGGCCCGGCCCTGCGTCGAGTCGGGGTTGCTCCCGTCCGGCATCGGCTCCTCGGCGGGCAGAGGCTGCCGCCGCGCGTCCGTGGCCGGGACGCCCGCGTCACGGTCGGCCGGGTGTGCCCCGGGACCGGTGACGGCCGCGACGCCGATGGTGTGGGCGGTCTGCCCGGCGTCGCCCCAGGCGCCGCTCTCCGGCGCCGGGCCCGGAGCCTGCGGGAGGCCGCCGCCGTACGGTCCGGGGGCATGCTGTGCATCGGCGGCGAGCGGGAGGCCCTGTCCCGAGGTGCCCTGTCCCGAGGCGCCATGTCCGTTGGTTCCGGGCCCTGTGGTTCCCGGCCCCGTGGCTCCGGGCTCGGCGGTTCCTGGCTCCGGGGTTCCCTGCCCCGAGGCGTCCGGTCGGGAGGGCCCGTCCACCTGGGGGCCGTTGTGCACCGGGGCGACGGGATGCGCCTGGGGAGGCGTGTGGCCGGCCTCCGGTGCGGTCCGCGTGTGGTGGGCGCTCGCGTCGTCGCCGGGGCCCGGCGGGGTGCCGGGGGCGAGCGGCGCGCGGTCCGCGTCGGCCGGCGGCAGGGCGAAGGCGGTACGCGGACCGGCATCGGCGGCGGTGCGCTCCTGGGCGGCGGCCAGCGCACGCCGGGCCCGCCGGCCTCCGGGCTGCTGGGACTGCTCGGGACCGGGGTGACCGTTGCCGTTACTGCCGTTACTGCCGTTGCCGCCGTTGCCGCCGCTTCCGGACGCGAGGGCGGGGAGGGCGGGGGCGCCGGTTCCGCCCTCCCGGCGGGCCCGCCGTCCGGTGGGCGGAACGGGCTGCTGCGGGTCCACCGGGACACCCTGGGGCGGCACGGTCTGCCCGAGCTGCGGACGACCGCCGCCCTGGGCGTTCTCGGCCGCGGTGACGACGGACCCCTCCGAGGGCGCGGACGGGGCCGAGGTCAGGGCCAGAGCCCCCCGCTGCGGTGCCGGAGGCTGTTGTCCCTGCGGGGTGGCCCCGGCGTCTCCCGGAACCGTGCCCGGGGCCGCGTCGGCCGGGCTGGGCCGGCCGCGCCGCCGCCCGGAACCCTCACCCTGCTGGGCCGGAATCAGCTCGGGGACCTGCTGCTCCTCGGGCGCGGCCGGTCCACGGCGCGCCCGCCGCCGCCCGGTCGGCTCGGCGGCCGGCCGGTCGCCGGGAACGGAAGCGGGAGCGGCGGACCCGGCCATGCTGTCGTCGGCGCCCTCGGGCGTACCGCCGGGGCTGTCCAGGAACGCGTCGGTGGAGGACCTACGGGCCCGCCGCCGACCGCCGCTGGTCACGCCCGGCGCGCCGAGGCCTTCCGGCGACGACGAGGACATGGGGGCGGCGGGCTCCGGCAGCAGACCGTTTCCGTCCGCCTCCGGGGGCGCGATCGTGCCTGACGCCGCGCCGATGGGCACGTCGAGGACGTACGCGCTGCCGTTCATGCCCGGCATCTCGTGCGTCTGGAGGACCCCGCCGTGCGCCCGGACGATGCCGCGCACGATCGGCTCGTGCACCGGGTCGCCCCCGGCGAACGGCCCGCGCACTTCGATACGGACGACGTCACCGCGCTGGGCGGCGGCCACGACCACGGTGGAGTCGACGTAGCCGCCCCCGGGGACGGCCCGGGTCTTGCCGGTCGAGTCGACACCGCAGACGTCCGCGACGAGATGGGCGATGGCGGTCGCGAGCCGGCGCGCGTCGACCTCGGCCTCGATCGGCGGGGCGTGCACGGCGAACTGGGCGCGCCCGGGGCCGATCAGCTCGACCGCCCCGTCGATCCCGCCCGTGACGATCCCCTCGATCATCGCGGGGGCCTTCAGCAGCCCCTCCACCCCCGCGTCCAGGCGCTGGTAGCCCAGCACGTTGTCGACGAGCGTGGTCATCCGGGCGTACCCGGCGGCGAGGTGGTGCAGGATCTGGTTGGCCTCGGGCCACAGCTGCCCGGCCGGGTCGGAGGCGAGCATGGACAGCTCGCCGCGCAGCTCCTCCAGGGGGCCGCGCAGCGAATCGCCGAGGACGGCGGTGAGCTGGGAGTGCTGGGCGCCCAGGGAGGCGAGCAGCTCGGCCTGGCCCTCGATCTCGGCGGCGTACCGCTCGCTGCGGTCGGCGAGCTGGGCGGCGTGGGCATCCTCCAGCGCCTCCAGTTCGGCGGCGTGCGCCTCCTTGAGCGCGGTGACCTCGGCGGAGTGGCTCGTGGTCAGCTCGGCGACGACGCTCTTGTGCTGGGCGGACAGCTCCTCGTGCGGCCGGCGGTCGGTGAACGTCATCACCGCGCCGACGAGCTGGTCCCCGTCGCGTACCGGCGCGGTCGTCAGATCCACCGGCACCTGCGCGCCGCTCTTGGACCACAGCACCTGCCCGCGCACCCGGTGCTTGCGCCCGGACTTGAGGGTGTCGGCGAGGGGGGAGTCCTCGTACGGGAACGGGTCGCCGTCCGCCCGCGAGTGCAGGATCAGCGGGTGCAGCTCCTGGCCGCCGAGGTCGCTGGCCCGGAAGCCGAGGATCTGCGCGGCGGCGGGGTTGACGAGGACGACGCGCCCGTCGGTGTCGGTGCCGACGACGCCCTCGGAGGCGGCCCGCAGGATCATCTCGGTCTGGCGCTGCGAACGGGCCAGCTCGGCCTCGGTGTCGACGGTGCCGGAGAGGTCCCGTACGACGATCATGAGCAGCTCGTCGCCGGTGTAACTGGAGTGGATGTCGTTGTACGCGGCCTGCCCGCTGTCGAGGCTCGCGCTGGTGACCTCGACCGGATACTCGTGGCCGTCGGTGCGCCGCGCGGTCATCCGCGTGGGCTTGGTCCTGCCCTGCTCGTCCGCAGCCTCGGGCCGTCGCATCGACCCCGGGATCAGCTTGGAGTCGAACTCCGGCAGCAGATCGAGCAGTCCGCGACCGACGAGGGCGGTGCCCGGGGTCTCGAACATTTCGAGGGCGATGGCGTTGGCGTTGACGACCGTGCCATTGCAATTGACGAGCAGAAGCCCGTCAGGAAGGGCATCGAGTATGGCTGCGAGGCGAGCAGTGCCTCGGGATGGCCTGCTGCTCACGACGACGCTTCCTCCCTGATTACCGCACCTTGCCGACAGCGGGCCCCATCTTGCCCCTCGGGCCGCAGACTGTCACTGGAGGAGTCTAAGGCCAGGGGAGGCCCCGGGGGCGGCGGATGAGGGGGAGCTCTCACCAAGGTTCTGTGCGCGCGGTGTACGCCGCGGGCCCATGACGTGAGCGTCCGCACACCCTGTGACGTGCGCGGACGCATGGCGCGGCCGGGTCCTCCCGGGTCCTCGCGGGCCCCGGGAGGGCCCCTGCCCCTTCGCTGGAGCGAACGCCTTTACCGCCGCCACCGACGGGCTATCGGACGTCCGGGAGCACCGGCACGAGGCTGTTCCAGCGCGCGATCTCGCATCCGTCGCGGCGGCTGGCGGTGGTGTCCACGGCCCGGCCCTCCCAGGTGCCGACGATGCGCGCGGTGGCGTCACCGCCGTGGATCATCGTGCACATCGTGCCCTCGGGGGTCTCCCGGAACAGCTCCTGCCGCCCGGCCCGGGTGGCCCCGGCCTCCGCCAGCCGGTCACATGCGGCCTGCCCCTGCGGGTGGCTGCCCCCGGTGGGCCCGCACTCCAGCTCGAACGTGCCGTCGGCCCCGGGAACCCCGGAGTTCTGCACGCTCACGGTGAGCCGGGTCAGCACTTCGTCGGCCTCACCCGGGCCCGTCCCGCCCCCGCCGTCCAGGAATCCGGGCAGCGGGAGGGGCATGGGCAGCGGGCCGAGGGCGGGCCGCGCCTCGGCGAACGGCCCGGAGGTGGGCACGGCGGAGGGCACCGGAGCGGCGGACCCGGACCCGGAGAACGCGGACTCGGCGGGGGCGGACCCGGAGGCGAGGGCGGTGGACGCCGGCACGGCGGTGGCGAGGGCGGCGAGCGAGACGACGGCGGTGAGGGCGAGACGGCGCAGCATGCGGAAGCTCCAGGATCTCTGCAGCACGGTCGGCCACGGGCGGCGGTCACGGACGATCACGGACCCGCCCCGGCGCCACGGCTGGCGGACGACTGACGGGCGACGACGACTGACGGAGACCGGGGCCCCCACCCCTCTCTAACGCGCACCGCGCCCGGACGTTGCGCCACCACGCCGAACTACTTTGCCCTGGCCCCCGGAGGCCTAGTAACGTTGGCGGCGATTGGTGGCACGACGTTCGACTGTGTCATCATCTGCACGCACCACTCGCGTCCGCGCGAGGCGTGTGGAGGAGGCGTCGCCTAGTCCGGTCTATGGCGCCGCACTGCTAATGCGGTTTGGGTCTTAAAGCCCATCGAGGGTTCAAATCCCTCCGCCTCCGCCCCATCCCGAAGCCCCGTGCCCCTGGCACGGGGCTTCGGTCGTTCCGGGGCGCGGGTCGCGGGGGGCGCGTCACGGTCGGAACGGGGAGGGGTCGGGACGGGCCCCAGACAGGACCTCGGGAGACCGTTTCCGCAGCTCAGCAGTGGTGCGGCTAATGGATTTCGCGTCACGGCGCAGGTCATGTAATGTTGTTCTCGCAACGCCGACCGGGAAGAAAAAGCCCGGAACGCCAAGCACTCGTAGCTTAACGGATAGAGCATCTGACTACGGATCAGAAGGTTGCAGGTTCGAATCCTGCCGAGTGCACAGCAGGCCGGAGGCCCCCAGGAGAAATTCTGGGGGCCTCTCGCGTTGCCCGTACAGCAGCGAAGCGCAGCAACCGTGGCGGCCCGTGGTGGCCATCGAGTCGTACCCCCCGCAGTCACGCCTGAGTGGTGTGGGTGAAGCCGAGGGATGTCAGTCCTTCGGCTCGGCATAGCCGGTCTGAGGGGCCGTCGATCTCGGTCTGGAGCAGCTGGTAGGCGGCGCCGTGGCTCTGGCCCCAGTGCATGGCGGCCCGCCACAGGATGCGTCCCAGGCCTCGTCCTCGGGCTTCGGGGAGGACGGCGAAGTATTGGGGCATGAGCTGGGGGCGTCCGATGGCATCGGGGAGCATTCCCATGGGGCCGATCGCGCCGACGATGCGGTCCTCGATGGCTGTGGCGAGGACGGGGCCGCACCGGCCGGCCTGCATCTGGGTGTGGAGGAAGACCAGGCCATCGTCCGCCATGGCCTCGGCGAACGGGGCGAAGGTGTTCTGCACGGCGGTCGACCAGGCGGTGACGGGGCGGACCGGGCCGTCCGGGGCGGGGCAGGGGCCGGTGGTGCAGTCCTTGAGCTGGATGCGGGTGCCGCGCGGGTGTGTGGTCTCGGGGCCGAGGGGGCGTACGACCCGGGCGCCCGCCGCGTCATCCACGGTGGCGAGTTTGGCGGCCAGTTCGGCGGCCTCGTCCACGACGCTGTCACGGGGCCCGTAGGCGTAGACCTTGACGGTGCCGCGTCCGCGCCGGGCCAGGGTGGGGACGAGGGTGCGGTCGGGCTGGTGCACCACGTCCTCGCGAAGGACTTTCTCGTCCTTCTCGCCGCCCCAGCGCCGGTCCTTGTCGTAAGGCAGGAAGTCCCCGGTGTCGGCCGCTCGCAGGACGTCCTCGAAGAGGTTGGCGGACAGGGCGTCGGGGTGGACGGGGCCGAGGGTCGGCACGATCGGTGCGGTCAGTTGGGGCCGGAGCCAGTCCCAGCGGAAGAACATGAGCGGCACCCTAGCGGTGAGCCGGTCAGGGCTCAGGCCCCGACGCGAGTACGCCGAGGCCTGACGGGAGTTGGTGGGATCGTGTCGGTCAGTGGGGGTTGTCGTCACCGGCGTCGCAGGAGCACTCCGCGCTTTCCACGATCACGTCGAGGTCCTGGACGGCGGTAATGGATGCGGTTGCGACGGGCGGTGCCGCGCGGCGGGCCGAGGTCGGCGGGGTGGGGAGGATGGTCACGGGTACGGGCGGAATCATGAGGTGTTCTCCTTGTCTCCGTGCTGGCAGTAGCTGTGCAGCGGCGCGTTGGCCTCCTGGTAGTGCTTGGCCAGGGGGCGGCAGACCCGGCAGGTGCCGGACAGGGCGCAGCCCTCGCACCCACCGGTGCGAAGCATGAGGCGGTCGGCGATGGCGCCGAGCCGGGTGAGGCCGTCGATGCCTTCGGCCATGAGGTCGATCTGGTCGTCGCGGCCGACCTTGCAGATCGAGACCTTGGCGTGGGGGTTGGCGTGGAAGAAGGTGTGTCCCGCGTTGCAGCCGGCGAACGGCTTGCGCTGGCGCAGGTGGGCGGCGGACTGGGCGAGGAGCGGCTCTCCGCCGCCGTAGATGGTGGGCGTCATGTTCGTGTACGCGTGGTTCTCGACGTTCCACGCGTCGGCGAGGGCGGCCATCTCGTCGGCCTCGGAGGCGTTGTCCTCGGTGACCACGACGTTGATGCGCAGCGGGAGCCCCGCCTCGCGTGCGGCGTCGATGCCGCGCCGGAACGCCTTCCAAGCCCCACGGCGCTGGGTGAGGGTGTCGAAGGACTCTTCGCTCGCCCCGTACATGCTGACCACCAGGCGGTAGGGCGGGGAGTCGCGGAAGAGCTTGAGGAGGTCCGGCCGCCAGAGCAATGAGCCGTTGGTGGAGATGGTGAGCATCATCCCGGCCTGCCAGGCGTACCGGTAGGCGCCCTGGAAGTGAGGGTCCATGGTTGGCTCGCCGCCGGTGATTTGGAGCCAGAGGACACCGGCCTCGCGCATGATGTCCAGCAGCCGCACCTTGTCGTCCCACCCGAGGCCGGAGAAGGGCCGCTCGCCGAGGTAGCAGTGCTTGCAGCCGAAGTTGCAGCCGAGGTTGATCTCCCAGGAGGCCCGGCAGTAGCCGTATGGAGACGGATCGCGCACCAGAACGGTGCCCTGCGCGGTTTGGCCGCCCAGGTCCAGGCCCCACACGTCGGCGGCAGTCTGCACCGCCCAGGTGGGAAGCGACTCGCCGTCGGTGGCGGCCTGGCGCAGGCCCTCGAAGTGGTCGGCGGAGATTCGGGCGCCGGCCCTTGCTCCCGGCTTGAGGAGAAGGTGCCCGTCGAGGAACGGGGAGGCGATCAGAGCGTGGGCCATCGGTTGCCCTCCTTTCGGATCACGGAGCGGGACAGCGCATGGGACGCCTGGCGGCTGGCGCGGCAGTGGATCTCGCCCAGCCCGTTACAGGTGCCGCAGGTCTTGCCGCACGAGTTGGCGCCGCTGCCACCGCAGTCCCCGCACCGTTCATTGCGAGGCGAGCGAGAGCGCCGGGTCTTGGGCGGGCTCGCGATCAGTTGGTGCACGCGACCTCCTCCAGGGCGTCTTCCCAGGTGTGCTGTTTGGCGTGGTCGGCAAACAGACAGCAGCCCTCACCGTCAGGACCCGGGGCGGCCACCGGGCAGTCCGGCAGTACGACAAGTTCCGCCTCGTCCGCCCCGTGCCAGCGGAGCCACAGCGCGGTCCCGTACGCGCCGGCGTCAGTGAGGAGACCGAAGTGCTCACCCTCGTCGTGCGCGGACAGCTGGCACTGCACCGCCCTGTCGATGTACGTGGCGGCCGACTTCTCCCGTGCTTCCCTTGCCAGGTCGAGGGGCCCCCGGCGCCAGTGCGCGCAACGCATCACGACACCATCCGGAAGGACGCGACGGCATTCCGTTCCTGCTGCGAGCACCGGGGGCAGAGGCACGGCGGGTAGCGTCCCGGGTTCTCCGGGACCACCGGGTCCTCGCCCACGCGTACCTCCGTGAGAGGTCCCCACGTCTGGCCGGAGTCACGGGAAATCCGCAACGTCATCCGTACGTCGTCCTGTCCGTTCGCCATGGTCACGAGCATCGCGATCCACGGGCCCGGCCAGAAAGGCCCAGCGGTTTACCCAACTTGGGTAACATCACGCTTGGTTGACCAAGTGCAGCAATCCGTAGTCCTCATGCCGGAGCGTGCCCGATGTCCGAGCAATCCCGCTCGAAGGAACTCCCGGTCAGCCTGCTCACGGACCCGGTAATGATCGAGGCATGCCAGTCCAGAGACTTCGGCCGCATCTTCCGGCTGGTCAAGGCACGAGCGGGCATCTATCCGTCGATAATTGCGCGCCGCTGCGACCTGACCCCGAGCCGCGTGGGCGAAGTGATCGCCGGAAGGCGGCAGTTGCTGCACATGGATGTGATCGAACGGATCTCAGACGGGCTACGCATTCCCGGGAACATGCTCGGCCTCGCCCGACGCTCTTGGGAGACCCCGCCCAGCCTGACGGTCACACCCCGCGAACCGGCCGAGGTACCGACCCCAGCCGTCGAGCCGCCTGCCACCGGACTGCCGGGGGCGGACGTCGACAGCATCCTCGCCCTGGCGGCCGAGCGGGACCTCAGCGCGTCGACGCTGGATGCGTTGCACTCGTCGATCGCGGACTACTGGCGCCGGGACGACGAACACGGCGGCGAGATCTTACGGCCGGCCGTCGTCGGTCAGCTCCGCTACGTCGTCGACCTGCTCAAGGAACAGCGGTCAGCTCCTTTATGGGACGGCCTGCACAGCATCGCGGCCGAACTGGCCAGGCTCACCGGATGGACCTACTTCGACGCCCGCCAGTACAACCAGGCACGCGCCTACTTCACCGAGTCCCTCGGCCTGGCCAAGGCCATCGACGACCGTCAGTTCATGGCCAACGTCCTTGCCTGCATGAGCCTCCAGGCCACCTACCAGGACAAGCCCGGCGACGCCCTCGCCCTGGTTACGGCTGCCCAGGACCAGACCCGAGCGGTCGTGGGGGCGACACCGCGCGTGCTGGCCATGCTCGCGATGCGCGAAGCCTTCGCCCACGCCACCCTCGGCAACCACAGCGCGACCCACACCGCGATCTCGGAAGCCCACACCCAGTTCGGCCGGATTAGCACCAGTGATCCGGACCCGGCCTGGGTCGCCTACTTCGACGAGACGAAGCTGATCGTGGACACCGGCATCGCGCACGGCCGCCTGGGCGAAGCCGCCCTCGCCGAACCTCTCATCGCAGACGCGCTACGCCGCGAGCACGCATCGAACCACCGAGGCCGCGCTTTTCACGCCTTCTGGCTCGCCCGCACCCAGCTCCAACGCGGCAAACTCGACGAGGCATGCCACACAGCTAGGGACGCCCTCGCCCCGGCAGCGGCCGTCAGCTCGCAACGAGTCGTCGGCCACCTGCGGGAGTTCTACGAACAGCTGGAGCCCTTCCGTCGGGCTCCGGCCGCGGTGGCGTTCGAGTCCCGGCTCCGTGAAGTGCTGCCCCGCCAGGTCAGCGGATCGCCTCGTCCATAAGGACGTAGAGCAGCCCGACGAGAGAACCGCTGCTGACGATCTCGCGCCGGTCGATCATGCCCCGCACGTCGGCCAGCGGGATCCACTCGATCCGGTCCGACTCGTTCTTCTCGGTCGGCGGTCCTTCGTACGTCGCCCCATCGGCCCGGAAGACGTGGTGCTGGGAGTCGGTGATGCCGTTTGCCGGCTCGGCGTAGATCACCGGTTTGATCGGGCCGGGCTGCCAGCCGGTTTCTTCCAGCACCTCGCGGGCTGCCGCTTCTGCGGGCGTCTCGCCTTCCTCGACCAGGCCCATGGGGAGTTCCCACGCCCAGGCGTCGGTGATGAAGCGGTGTCGCCACATCATCAGGATCTCGCGGCGCTCGTTGACGACGGCGGCCACGGCCAAGTGGCGGAGCTTGACGACGTGGTGCTCCCAGCGGTTCCCGTCCGGGGTCTCGACGTCGGTGAGCCACAGGTTCACCCAGCTGTTCTCGTAGATCGGACGTTCCCCGTGGATCTTCCACTGCATCGCTGCGGCCCCTCTCGATCAGGCTTCAGCATCGCAGAGATGCGGGCGCAGCGACTGTGTATCAGGCAAGTTCGCGTCACATTGACGCATATGAGATGTGTGCGCAGCGTGGCACGTCAGGAAAGGAGCCACGGGAAGCACGATGCTCATTGCTCTGACGGATCAGCAGTGAATCGTCTGGTGTTGGCAGAGGCGTGCGCAGGATTGAACGAGGCACGGGCCAAACCTTCCGCTGAGCGGCCGGGCCGGAGCAGATGGGGTGCTGGCTCGGGTGTTACAAGTTCCTCTACCTCATCAAGTTCCTCTACCTCATCAAGGCACCCGGCTGCGCTCCGCTCCGCCGGGCGCGCTTCCCGGCTCTGGCTGCGCCCGCGCTCCTGCCTCCGGCCCGCTCGGCGCTGCCGCCGTCGACGCGCGCCCGCAGTGGATAGGCCCGTAGGGCATGAGACGAGAACCGAGCCCGCGGCTTCAAGAGGATGCCTCCGGCGGGGGTGCTCAGACTCCGGGATGGGAGGGGCGCCGTTCGCGAGTGCCGGCCGGAGCGGGGCGAGCGTCGTGGGGCTCCCATCCCGACCATCTTCGACCCAGGCAGAGCCGAGCGGTCGCGGCCCAGGGCGTCAAGGTCGTTCGTACAGTGGCACGCTCCACCTTGACGCCCTGGGCCGCGACTGCTCCACGACGTGTGGGTCGAAGGCGAACGGGATGGGAGCCGGGGTGAGTGGTGGGTGAGGTGGGTGGTTCGGCCGCCGGTTGGCTAATGAGAAAAAGATTCAAGCCATTGAGTAGCTGAATTTCGGCCAAACCGTTTTGCGATCTCTGCCGTGTTTTCTTCACGTTTGGTGGCGAGATCCTGTTATTTATGGCGCTATTCTATATGACAAACTAGGCGAAGTGGGAAACCGATAGAGGCAGGTCGCAGCAGGTTTCTGTATGCGCTGATCGTTACTTCGCCTTGGTCGGGCGTCTTGAGAAGTGACACAAGGTCGGCGTCTCTCAAGCTCGGTGGGCCCTTTGCGTGCTCCCTGCGAGCTGGCCACTATGAAGGCGGTAAAAGCAAAACTGCCCACCCTCTCTGCGCATGCTTCCCGGCGAGGCAGAGGGGCGGGCCTAAGACCGTGTCCTACATGGTCAGTTTGAGGAATCGTTTGTAGCAGCAGAGAGCGGCTGCCAGTCCGAGAAAGGCCAGGTAGTTGCCTGGTTTT
>NZ_JBHXJG010000221.1:0-12107 GCF_042723425.1 Streptomyces sp. NPDC058375
CTTCCTCTGTTCGCCCGCCCGTCGGCCGTACGCGCCCGTAGGGTGATCGGCCGTGACCAGTCGACACCTTTCCTCGCCGAGCCGTCGCACCGTCGTGCGGGCCGCCGCCGCGAGCGCCGCCGCCGTCCCCGTGCTCGCCACCGCGACCGTCACCTCCGCGACCCCCGCCCGGGCGGCCGATGCCCCGGCCTTCCTGCACGGCGTCGCCTCCGGTGACCCGCTGCCCGACGGCGTCCTGCTGTGGACGCGGGTCACTCCCGAGCCCGGCGCGGAGCCCGGCTCCGGGCTCGGTGCGGACACCCCGGTGCGCTGGGAGGTCGCGGAGGACCGGGAGTTCACCCGGATATCCGCGACCGGCACGACGACGGCGTCGGCCGTCTCCGACCACACGGTGAAGGCCGACGTCCGGGGGCTGCGGCCGGCCACCGCGTACTGGTTCCGCTTCACGGCCGGCTCCGATCCGGCGACCGGCACGGTCTCCCCCGTCGGCCGCACCCGGACCGCGCCCGTGACCGACGCCGCCGTGGCCGGTATCCGGCTCGGCGTGGTGTCCTGCGCCAACTGGGAGGCGGGCTGGTTCTCCGCGTACCGCCATCTCGCCGCCCGGCCCGATCTGGACGCGGTGCTGCACCTGGGCGACTACCTCTACGAGTACGGGACCGGCGCGTACCCGGCGCAGGGCACCGCGCTGCGCGCGCACCGGCCCGCCCACGAGATCCTGAACCTCGCCGACTACCGCACCCGGCACGGGAACTACAAGACCGACGCCGACCTCCAGGCGCTGCACGCGGCCCACCCGGTGATCGCGACCTGGGACGACCACGAGTTCGCCAACGACGCCTGGTCCGGTGGCGCGGAGAACCACACCCCGGGTGCGGAGGGGGTCTGGGAGCAGCGGGTGGCGGCGGCCAAGCAGGCGTACTTCGAGTGGATGCCGGTCCGCGCCTCCACCGAGGGGACGGTCTACCGGCGGCTGCGCTTCGGGCGGCTCGCGGAGCTGCATCTGCTGGACCTGCGCAGCTTCCGCTCCGAGCAGGCGTCGGTGGGCAACGGGGCGGTGGACGACCCGGAGCGCACGGTGACCGGCCGGGCGCAGCTGGACTGGCTGAAGGCGGGGCTGGCCGGCTCCGACGCGGCCTGGAAGCTGGTCGGCACGTCGGTGATGATCTCGCCGGTCGCCTTCGGCGCGCTCCCCGCGCATCTGCTGGAGCCGCTGGCCGGGCTGCTGGGGCTGCCGAAGGAGGGCCTGGCGGTCAACGTCGACCAGTGGGACGGCTACACCGACGACCGCAAGGAGCTGATCGCGCATCTGCGAGACCGGGGCGTCGCCGACACGGTGTTCCTGACCGGCGACATCCACATGGCCTGGGCCAACGACGTACCCGTGCGGGCGGCCACGTATCCGCTGTCGCCCTCGGCCGCCACAGAGTTCGTGGTCACGTCGGTGACCTCGGACAACCTCGACGACATCCTGCGGGTCGCGCCGGGGACCGTGTCCGTGGTCGCCGCGGCGGCCGTCCGGGTGGCCAACCGCCATGTGAAGTGGGTGGACATGGACGCGCACGGCTACGGGGTGCTGGACGTCACCGCCGAGCGGGCGCAGATGGACTACTACGCGATCTCCGACCGGACGGACCCCGACGCCACCTCCGCCTGGACCCGCTCCTACCGCACCCGCCGGGGCGCCCAGCGCGTCGAGCGGGCCGACCACCCGGTCCGCTGAGGGGGCCGGAGCGGTCCTACAGGGTGGCCAGGAAGCCGAGGGCGACCTTCCAGGTCTGCTCGGCGGCCGCCTGGTCGTAGTCGTGCCGGTCGGGGTCGGTGAACAGGTGCCCGGCCCCGGGGTAGCGGTAGACCTCCACGTCCGCGCCGGTCCGCTGCATCTGGAGGTACCAGCTGTTCAGCCAGTCGTGGGACTCGAAGGGGTCCGGGTCCGCGACGTGCAGCTGGACGGGGAGCTCGTCGACCGAGGCGTTCTCGGCGATGTCCGAGGTGCCGTGGAACAGCAGCAGCCCGCGCGCCTTCGCGTCGCCGAGCGCCAGGGTCTGCGCGGTCGCCGCGCCGAGGGAGAAGCCGGCGTAGACGAGCCCCTGGTCGGAGTAGGGCGCGGAGGCCAGCACGGCGCGCTTGAGCAGTTCGTCCTTGCCGACCTCGTCCTTGTGGGCCATGCCCTCTTCCACCGTGTCGAAGGTGTGCCCCTTGAACAGATCGGGCACGCGCACCTCATGGCCGGCGTCCCTGAGGCGCGCGGCCGCGGCGTGCACGGCGGGCGTGAGCCCGTACGTCGAGTGGAAAAGCATGATGTTCATGAGGCCCATGGTGCCATTCGCACCCTGTCGGCCGCCCTACAGCTGGGAGGACGAGGGAATGGAGAGCGTGCTGCGCCCGCTGATCGTCATCGGCGGTTCCGTGGTGATCACCCTGCTGATCGGCTGGCTGGTCGATCTGCTGCTGCGGCGGGCCGACAGTCGGCACCACGAGACCCCGCTGTGGGGGCTGCTGCGGCGCTGCCGGCCTCCGTTGCAGGTGGTGGTCATCACGGCGCTGCTGCGCGGCAGCTACCGCCAGACGAAGATCGACTGGGTGTGGGACCACCGGGCGGGGATCGGCCAGGTGCTGACCCTGGTGCTGATCGGCGCGTCGGCCTGGCTGGTGGTGCGGATCGCGGCGACGGTCGTGGAGGCCAGTTACGCCCGGTACGCGACGGGCCGCCGCGACCCGGCCCGGGTCCGCCGGGTCCGGACGCAGGTCACGCTGATCCAGCGGGTCGTCATCGCGGTGGTGACGGTGGTCGCCATCGCGGCGATGCTGCTGACGTTCCCGCCGATGCGGGCGGTCGGCACGTCGATGCTGGCCTCGGCCGGTCTGCTCGGCATCGTCGCGGGTGTCGCCGCCCAGTCGACGCTCGGCAATCTCTTCGCCGGATTCCAGATCGCGTTCGGCGACATGGTGCGGCTCGGCGACACCGTGGTGGTGGACGGCGAGTGGGGCACGATCGACGAGATCACCCTGACGTTCCTGTCGGTACGGACCTGGGACGAGCGGCGGATCACGATGCCGGTCTCGTACTTCACCAGCCAGCCGTTCGAGAACTGGTCGCGCGGCGGGGTGCAGATGACCGGCACGGTCTTCTTCCACCTCGACCACTCCGCCCCGGTCGCCGCGATGCGGGAGAAGCTGCGGGACCTCCTCGGGGACATCGCCGCCTGGGACGGCCGGGACTGGTCGCTGGCGGTCACCGACACGACGCCGACCACGATCGAGGTGCGCGCGGTGGTCACGGCCAAGGACGCGGACGACATCTGGACGGCGCGCTGCGCGGTGCGCGAGCAGCTGATCGGCTGGCTGCGCGACCACCACCCGTACGCGCTGCCGCGGATCGCCACCGCGCCCGCCGCGCTGCCGCCGGGCGAGCAGTGGGCGGAGCTGACGGGTGCGAAGCTCGGCCGGGCGGGCCGCAACGGGTCGGCGACGCCCGCCGACCGCGACGACTCCAAGGCCCCGCGCACGGGCCGGGGCTGAGGCCCCCCGGCCTCCCCGAGCCGAGGCTGGAGGCCCCGGGGTTCACCGCAGCGAGCGGAAGTCCAGGTTCCGCAGCACCCGGTCCACGACTTCCGGGTCGGAGCCGGGTTCGCTGCGCGCGGAGAGCACCTCGTGGCGGGCGGCCGACATCATCTCGCGCTGGATACGGCTGATCGCCTTGAAGCGTTTCGCCCGCTGGGCGTAGGCCTCGCGCCGCTCCTCATCGACCATGTCGGGGCTGATCCGGGCGCCGATGTCGTACGCGGCGCGCTGGAGCCGCTCCACGACCTCCTCGGGGAAGTCCTCGACCTCCTGGATCTCCTTGAGCCGGTATTTGGCGGCCTTGGCGGCCCGGATCGCCAGCTCCCGCTCCAGGGCCTCCTCGGCGGCGGTATCGGCCCGGACGTTCAGCTTGCGCACCAGCCAGGGCAGGGTGAGCCCCTGGAAGACCAGGGTGGCCATGATCACGGCGAACGCGATGAAGATGATCTCCTCACGGCCGGGGAAGGGCTGCCCGTCGTCGGTCTCCAGCGGGATCGCCAGCGCCAGGGCCACGGATGCCACCCCGCGCATCCCGGCCCACCACATCACGACGGTCTCCCGCCAGCTGGTGGGGATCTCCTCGCTGACGTCCCGGCGGTTGTGCAGCCGGGTGGCCAGCCAGGTCGCGGGCAGCAGATACAGCAGCCGTACGCCGACGACGACCGCGACGATCACGAGCCCCCAGCCGACCATCTCCAGGGCGTGCCCGTCGGCGGTGCCGAACACGGTGTGCAGCTCCAGGCCGATCAGCCCGAAGGCGACGCCGGTGACGAGCGTGTCGACGATGTCCCAGAAGGTACGTCCGGTGAGCCGGCCGAGCACGTCGTCGGCGTCCGCGGTGTGCTCGGCGAGGAACAGCGCGACGGTCAGGACGGCCAGCACACCGGAGCCCATCAGCTCCTCGGCCAGCACGTAGGCGACGAAGGGCACCAGCAGGGTCAGGCCGACCTGGAGGGTGGCGTCGCCGAGCAGGTTCATCAGCTTGATGGTGAGCCAGCCGAGCGCGAGACCGACGGCGACCGCGACGACGGCGGAGAGGACCAGCAGCCCGAAGGCCTCGGGGAGCGAGAAGGTGCCGCTGACGGCGGCGGCGATGGCCACGTGGTAGAGCACGATGGCGGTCACGTCGTTGAAGAGCCCCTCGCCCTCCAGGATCGACACCAGCCGGCGCGGCAGCCCCACCGAGCCCGCGACGGCCGTCGCCGCGACCGGGTCGGGCGGGGCGACGAGCGCGCCGAGCACGACGGCGGCGGCGATCGGCAGCCCCGGCACGATCGAGTTGGCAACCGCGGCGACGGCGGCCGTGGTGACGAAGACGAGCGCCACGGCCAGCAGGAAGATCGGGCGCTTGTTGGCGACGAACTGCCGCCAGGAGGTGCGCTGCACGGCTGCGTAGAGGAGCGGCGGTAGCAGCGCGGGGAGGATGATCTCCGGCGGGATGTCCACGTTCGGGACGAACGGCATGAACGCCATCGCGATGCCGATGAGGGTCATCAGCACCGGCGCGGGCAGCCCCAGCCGGTCGCCGAGCGGCACCGTGACCACGGCTCCGAGCAGCAGCAGGAGCAGCAGGGACATCTGTTCCACGAGGGACCTTCCGGAGCGTACGGGTCCGGCAGGTCACGAGCGGCCGAACAGGGCTCCACCCTGCCACGCGCGGTGTACGTTTCGGCCGATACCCCCCGGGGCCGGGCCGACACCCCCCGCTCGCGGCGCTCAGGCCGGGTGGATCTCCCGCCGCATCGCCCGGTGCGGCATGCCCGCGTCGGGGAACTCGGGGCCGTACGCGACGTATCCGAGCCGCTCGTAGAAGCCGAGGGCGTGCGTCTGGGCGTGCAGGTCGACGGCGGCCAGGCCCAGGGTCCGCGCCTCGTCCTCGATGGCCCGGACGAGGGCCGCGCCGACGCCGAGGCCGCGGGCCTGACGGCTCACGGCGAGCCGGCCCAGCGAGCCGACGGTGAGGACGCCGCCGGTCTTCGAGGCCGCGTCCGCGCCGTGCAGCAGCCGCCCGGTGCCGAGCGCGGTGCCGTCCGCCGCGACGGCCAGGACATGCACGGCGGTCGCGTCGTGGGCGTCGTACTCCAGCTCCTCGGGCACGTTCTGCTCGCCGACGAAGACGTCCTTGCGGACCTGGAAGCAGGCGGCGAGGTCGCTCTCCTCGACGGCCCTGCGGGTGCTGTACGGGGTGGGCCCGGCGGTCACTGGCTCTCCGCGGAGATGGTGTCGAGGGCGTGCTGGAGGTCGGCCGGGTAGGTGGAGGAGAACTCCACCCAGCTGCCGTCGCTCGGGTGCTCGAAGCCGAGCCGCACGGCGTGCAGCCACTGCCGGGTCAGCCCGAGGCGCTTGGCCAGCGTCGGGTCCGCGCCGTACGTCAGGTCACCGACGCAGGGGTGGCGGTGGGCGGACATGTGGACCCGGATCTGGTGGGTGCGGCCGGTCTCCAGCTTGATGTCGAGGAGGCTGGCGGCCCGGTAGGCCTCGATGAGGTCGTAGTGGGTCACCGAAGGCTTGCCCTCGGCGGTGACGGCCCACTTGTAGTCGTGGTTGGGGTGGCGCCCGATGGGGGCGTCGATGGTGCCGCTCATCGGGTCCGGGTGGCCCTGGACGAGGGCGTGGTACTTCTTGTCGACGACCCGGTCGCGGAACTGGGCCTTGAGCAGGGTGTAGGCGCGCTCGGACTTGGCGACGACCATCAGGCCGGAGGTGCCGACGTCGAGGCGGTGCACGATGCCCTGGCGCTCGGCGGCGCCGGACGTGGAGATCCGGTAGCCGGCGGCGGCGAGGCCGCCGATGACGGTGGTGCCGGTCCAGCCGGGGCTGGGGTGGGCGGCGACGCCGACCGGCTTCATGATGACGACGATGTCGTCGTCGTCGTGGACGATCTCCATGCCCTCGACGGGCTCGGCGACGATCTGGACGGGGGCGGGCGCCCCCGGCATCTCGACCTCCAGCCAGGCGCCGCCGTGGACCCGCTCGGACTTCCCGGCCACCGAACCGTCCACCTGGACCTTCCCGGCTGCGGCCAGCTCGGCGGCCTTGGTGCGGGAGAAACCGAACATCCGGGAGATGGCGGCGTCGACGCGCTCACCCTCCAGGCCGTCCGGTACGGGCAGGGTGCGGATCTCGGGGTGCGTACTCACCAGTCGAGTATGCCTTGCGCGACACGCTCCCCGTACAGCCCGGTCAGTCCTTGTGGACGGTCCCGTCGGGGTCCAGGCCTTTGAAGGAGAGGATCACGATGAGGATGCCGCCGCAGACGATGGCGGAGTCGGCGAGGTTGAAGACGGCGAAGTGCTTGGGGGCGATGAAGTCCACCACCGCGCCCTCGAACACGCCGGGCGCCCGGAAGAGCCGGTCGGTGAGGTTGCCGAGCGCACCGCCCAGGAGCAGACCCAGGGCGATGGCCCACGGCAGGCTGTGGAGCTTGCGGGCCAGCCGGACGATGACCACGATCACGCCGGCGGCGATGATGGTGAAGATCACCGTGAACGCCTCGCCGAACCCGAACGCGGCGCCCGCGTTCCGGATGGCCCGGAACTGCAGCCAGTCGCCGATGATGTCGATCGGCGGCTGGTGCTCCAGCTTCGCGACCACGATCATCTTCGTGACCAGGTCCAGCAGGTAGGCCACGACGGCCACGCTCAGCAGAACGAGGACCTTCCGCTTGCCGCGGCCCGCGTTCACGGCGGCGTCGGCGGCCGTACTGCCGCCTTCGTCCGTGCCCTCGGCCTCGGGATTCTCCGGCGTACCGATGATGCGCTCCGCCTCTGCCACGTAAGTCCCTCAACCCTAGGTGCCTGCCTTCGGATGAGGGTACGACACACCTGTGCGGATCAGCCGCGCCGCTCCTGCTTCTGCTTGTCCTCGACACACAGGGTGGCCCGGGGGAAGGCCTGCATCCGCGCCTTGCCGATCGGCTTGCCGCAGATCTCGCAGAGCCCGTACGTCCCCGCCTCCAGCCGGGCGAGCGCCCGCTCGGTCTGCTCCAGCATCTCCTGGGCGTTGGCGGCC
Organism: Streptomyces sp. NPDC058375; assembly: GCF_042723425.1. Lineage (NCBI taxonomy): Bacteria > Bacillati > Actinomycetota > Actinomycetes > Kitasatosporales > Streptomycetaceae > Streptomyces > Streptomyces sp. NPDC058375. The sequence goes on from NZ_JBHXJG010000221.1 coordinate 7,576, forward strand.
AGCGACAGCTCGTGCTCGCGGGTGATGTTCTTGGTGCCGGTGTCGGCCTCGTCGTCGCCCGCGCCGTCGCCGGAGTCCCGCATCAGCCCGGCCAGGGCCGCGCCGGAGGTCTCCAGCTCGCTGCGGAGCCGCAGGATCTCGCTGGTCAGCAGGGTGCGCGCCTCGGTGACCTCCTCGGGCGTCCAGGGGTCCTCGCCGGGCCGGACGGCCAGCTCGCCGGGGGCGGCGGCGCGGGCGGGCGGCACGGGGGCCGTGGCCTGTGCGCCTGCTGCGGGACGACTCGCGCTCTTCTTGGCTACCACCGTGTGGGCTCCCGTCTGATCGGCGGCCCGGGCCGCCTCCGTGGCCGACGCTGCGGCCTTTTTCGCGGTCTTCTTGGCCGCGGTCTTCTTGGCGGTGCTCTTCTTGGCGGCGGGCTTGTCGCCGGCCGCCGCCTTCTTGGCCGCGGTCTTCTTGGCGGCGGCCTTCTTCACCGTCTTCTTCGCTGCCTTCTTCGCCACCATGGCCGCGGCCCCTTCACATATTGTGATCTTGCTCGCGAATCGTGCTGGGACGATAAATCGACTCCAGCCCCGCGGCAACGGGGCACGCCGCCCTCTCGCCCCTCCCCGTATCCGGTCGTGGCGCGCCTGCCTCCGTTGTTCCCAGCTCCCCGCCCGGTAATCCGGCCCCCGGGCCCCGCCGGGAAGTCCTTCTACCCCGTCCCGCCACTCGGGTCACACCCACGCGCCCCCGATAAACCGGTCGGCCGTCGCCCGTACGGGCCCGTACACTGGCCCCAGCGAGAGGCATCGACGGGACGAGTAGCGCCGTACGCAGCCAGCAGCGACCCGGGGACGGTGGGAGCCTGGGGGCGAGCGCGATGTGAAGATCACCCCTGAGCCGCCGGAAGAACGCCATGGTCACGTGGGTTTGCCCACGGACACCAGGCCACTAGACCCGGCATCGCGACCCCAATGAGGGGGCCACGGGCACACGCCCGGGGCCAAGGAGGGTGGTACCGCGGGAGCCGAGACGCTCTCGTCCCTCCGACGGAAGTGGAAGACATCCGCCGGAGGAAGCCCGCACATGACATCGCCGCAGTACCGCCAGGTACCCGCCCAGGTCGACCTGCCCGCGCTGGAGCACGCCGTGCTCGACTTCTGGCGCGAGAGCAAGGTCTTCGCCAAGAGCCTCGACCAGTCCGAGGGCCGCCCCGAGTGGGTCTTCTACGAGGGCCCGCCCACCGCCAACGGCATGCCGGGCGCCCACCACATCGAGGCCCGCGTCTTCAAGGACGTCTTCCCCCGCTTCCGCACCATGCAGGGCTACCACGTCGGCCGGAAGGCCGGCTGGGACTGCCACGGCCTGCCGGTCGAACTCGCCGTGGAAAAAGAGCTGGGCTTCAACGGCAAGAAGGACATCGAGGCGTTCGGCATCGCCGAGTTCAACGCCAAGTGCCGTGAGTCGGTGACCCGCCACACCGACGCCTTCGCCGAGCTGACGACCCGCATGGGCTACTGGGTCGACCTGGACGACGCGTACCGCACGATGGACCCGGAGTACGTGGACTCCGTGTGGTGGTCGCTGAAGGAGATCTTCAACAAGGACCTGCTGGTCCAGGACCACCGGGTCGCCCCCTGGTGCCCCCGCTGCGGCACGGGCCTCTCCGACCATGAACTGGCCCAGGGCTACGAGACGGTCGTCGACCCCTCGGTCTTCGTCCGCTTCCCCCTCACCTCGGGCCCGCTGGCGGGCGAGGCGGCCCTCCTGGTCTGGACGACCACGCCCTGGACCCTGGTCTCCAACACGGCGGTCGCCGCGCACCCCGAGGTCCGCTACCTCGTCGCGACGAACGGCGAGGAGAAGCTCGTCGTAGCCGAACCGCTGCTGGAGAAGGCGCTCGGCGAGGGCTGGGAGACGACCGGCCAGTCGTTCACCGGCGCCGAGATGGAGCGCTGGACCTACGAACGCCCCTTCACCCTGGTCGACTTCCCCGCCGAGGCCCACTACGTGGTCAACGCCGAGTACGTCACGACCGAGGACGGTACGGGTCTGGTCCACCAGTCCCCCGCGTTCGGCGCCGACGACCTCCTGGTCTGCCGCGCGTACGGCCTCCCGGTGGTCAACCCGGTCCGCCCGGACGGCACGTTCGAGGAGGGCCTTCCCCTGGTGGGCGGCGTCTTCTTCAAGAAGGCCGACGAGACGCTCACCGCGGACCTGGACGCGCGCGGCAAGCTCTTCCGCCATGTCCCGTACGAGCACAGCTACCCGCACTGCTGGCGCTGCCACACGGCGCTGCTCTACTACGCGCAGCCGTCCTGGTACATCAGGACGACGGCCGTCAAGGACCGTCTCCTCCAGGAGAACGAGAAGACCAACTGGTTCCCCGACTCGGTCAAGAACGGCCGCTTCGGCGACTGGCTGAACAACAACGTCGACTGGGCGCTGTCCCGTAACCGCTACTGGGGCACGCCGCTGCCGATCTGGCGCTGCGAGGACAACCACCTGACGTGCGTGGGCTCGCGAGCCGAACTGACAGAACTGACGGGCACGGACCAATCCGGTCTCGACCCCCACCGCCCCTTCATCGACGAGATCACCTTCACCTGCACGCACGAGAACTGCCAACTGGAGGCGTACCGCGTCCCGGAGGTCATCGACGCCTGGTACGACTCGGGTTCGATGCCGTTCGCGCAGTGGGGCTACCCGTACAAGAACAAGGAAGCCTTCGAGAGCCGCTACCCGGCGCAGTTCATCTCGGAGGCCATCGACCAGACCCGCGGCTGGTTCTACACGCTGATGGCGGTAGGCACCCTGGTCTTCGACAAGTCGTCCTACGAGAACGTGGTCTGCCTGGGCCACATCCTCGCCGAGGACGGCCGCAAGATGTCCAAGCACCTGGGCAACATCCTCCAGCCGATCCCGCTGATGGACCAGCACGGGGCGGACGCGGTGCGGTGGTTCATGGCGGCGGGCGGCTCCCCCTGGGCGGCACGCCGGGTGGGCCACGGCACGATCCAGGAGGTCGTCCGCAAGACGCTCCTCACCTACTGGAACACGGTCGCCTTCCAGGCGCTGTACGCGCGGACCTCGTCCTGGGCCCCGTCGGCGGCCGACCCGGCCCCGGCGGACCGCACGGTCCTGGACCGCTGGCTGCTGAGCGAACTCAACGCGCTGGTGGACCAGATGACGGCCGCGATGGAAAGCTACGACACCCAGCGCGCCGGCAAGCTGCTCTCGGCGTTCGTGGACGACCTCTCCAACTGGTACGTACGCCGCTCGCGCCGCCGCTTCTGGCAGGGCGACAAGGCGGCCCTGCGCACGCTGCACGAGGTGGTCGAGACGGTGACGCGTCTGATGGCACCACTGGTCCCGTTCATCACGGAGCGGGTCTGGCAGGACCTGATCGTCCCGGTGACGCCGGACGCCCCGGAGTCGGTACACCTGTCCTCATGGCCCAAGGCGGCGGCCTCGGCGATCGACCCGACCCTCTCGACCCAGATGACGCTGGTGCGCCGCCTGGTGGAGCTGGGCCGGGCGACGCGCGCGGAGTCGGGCGTGAAGACGCGCCAGCCCCTGTCCCGCGCACTGGTGGCGGCGAGCGGCTTCGACACGCTCCCCCCCGAACTCCGCGCCCAGATCACGGAAGAGCTGAACGTCTCGTCCCTGGCCTCGCTCTCCGAGGTGGGCGGCTCGCTGGTCGACACGACGGCGAAGGCGAACTTCCGGGCGCTGGGCAAGCGGTTCGGCAAGGGCGTGCAGGCGGTGGCCAAGGCGGTGGCGGAGGCGGACGCGGCAGCGCTCTCCCTCGCCCTGCGCGAGGGCACGGCGTCGGTGGAGGTGGACGGCGAGCGGATCACCCTCGCCCCCGACGAGGTCATCATCACGGAGACCCCGCGCGAGGGCTGGTCGGTGGCCTCGGACTCGGGCGCGACGGTGGCCCTGGACCTGGAGATCACTCCGGAACTGCGCCGGGCGGGCCTGGCCCGTGACGCGATCCGCCTGATCCAGGAGGCCCGCAAGAACAGCGGCCTGGACGTGGCGGACCGCATCGCCGTCCGCTGGACGACGACGTCCCCCGCAACGTCGGAGGCCCTCACGGAGCACGCGTCCCTGATCTCCGAGGAGGTGCTCGCCCTGGACTACGCGGAGGGCGAGGCGGACGGAACGTACGGCGAGACGTTCGAGGACGAGGGCCTGGCGCTGAGGTTCCGCCTGCGCAAGCGGTAGGGGTAGCCCGCACGAAGAGGAGAGCCCGCCGGAAATCGTTCCGGCGGGCCCTTCCGCGTCTCCCCTCAGGGGCTCCGCCCCCGAACACCCGCGCCTCAAACGCCGGCGAGGCTCAAAAGATGTCCTCAATCGCCGGACGGGCTGGATTTACCCTCCCGCACCCGAGAAGCGAGGCCGGGCCTATCAAGCCCGTCCGGCGCTTGAGGACAAAGGGGGTCCGGGGCAGCGCCCGGTTTCGGGAAGGGGCGGGTAGGGGAACAGCCCGCCGCAGGCGCCCCACCCGCGCCGCAACACCCCCGCACCCGCCCACGGCAAAGGGC
>NZ_JBHXJG010000222.1:0-12096 GCF_042723425.1 Streptomyces sp. NPDC058375
TCTCAGGGTTCTGCTGTGTCGACAGAACTCCCGGCTTCTTCTTCTGAATCCGGAGATCAGAAGAAGTGCTTTCGCCCACCGACCGCGCGCCCGGTCGCACCCAGGATCCACAGGATGGCACCCACCAGGATGAGGATGCCGCCGATGGTCGTCAGCAGCCCCATACCGACAAGCAGGCCGATAATCAGCAGAATAAGTCCAAGGACGATCATTTTCTTTTCCCATCGTCAAGTCGGTTCGGACGCGTATGCGCCCGACACTTCACAACGGCCTCAGTGCACCCACCGGTACGTCCCGGCTCCGAATGTCGCCAGGACCTCGTTGCAAGGATCCTGGTGCCCGGCAATTCGGCCCTCACACATTTCCTCGAAACGATGTTCGTCGCTGTCGTGCCAGAAGGATCGCGGCCGCCCCCGACAGGGTCAGGAAGAACAGGGCCGCCCCACCCGACATCCACGCCAACAGGGCCGCACCGCCGCCCCCGACATCGGCGTCACGGGCCACCACCCGCGGATCGTCCGCCTGGTACCGGACGGTCATGGCAGCACCGACGGACTGCTTGCCGCCTCCGCTGCCCACCGGAAGACCCGCCACCACGGTCCGCCCGGCTGCCTCGAACTCCACCTCGCACTGGCCCACCATGCAGGATCCGGCGGTGTGCAAGGTCGCCTGAGCCCGCTCGCCGCCCTGGAGGGAGCGCAGGTGCTCGGCCGCCGGGAACATCACCAGCGCCGACAGTGCGCCCAGCAGCAGGGCGAGGGACAGCGACATCAGTAGGGACGCGCGGGGCCCCAGGGTGCTCGCGCCGCCTCCGGCCTCGCCCACGTTCGCCGGAAGCCGCGTTCCGGGCGCGCCCCCGTTCGCTTCGCCGTCCATCCGGCTCGCCCCCTGCCCGTCGGTGCCGAGCCTGCGTTCCGCCTCCTCGGGTCCATGCAGGGTATGCGGGACTCCGGGGTGATTTCAGCGCGTGATGTCGGCACAGTGGACCGGCCCCCGGCTGCCTGCTGTCGGCAACCACGGCCGGGTGTCGGTGCCCTCGCGTAGGTTGACGCCGTCACAGTCGAACGGAAGGCACACGGTGAAGGCGTACGACCTGGGGTTCGGGGAATCCGCGGAGGAACTGTCGGTCCGGCCCGGCAAGCCCGTCGAGATCGATCTACCCGGCGCCCGCGTCGCCGGTTGGTGCGGCGGCCGTGCGCCCGGCATCGGGACAGCCGCCTGGCCGCGGAGCCCCGTCACCGGACTGCCGATGACCCACGTCATCACCCTCGAACTGCCGGAGGACTACCGGCGCAAGGGCGCGGACCTGGTGGCCATCGCCTTCTTCCACGCCGACGACCACGTCGCCGACCGCATCGAGGGCGTTGCCGAGCTACTGGCGGGCACCGCGCCCACCGCGGAGCAGGCCGCCGACCCGTTCCTCGCCGCGGTGGCCGCGACGGGGGCGGCGCGCCACCCCCACCAGCAGGACCTGGAGGACATGATCGGCGGGGCGCACGCGCTCTTGTGGCTGACCGCCGACGAGTTCGCCGCACCCCGCATCGATCCCCCGGCCGACATCCGGCCCGACGGGCTCGGCGACGAGTACAGCCGGGGTCAGAACGCCTGGGACGACAGCGCCCCGGAGACCACGGTCTGGATCGGCGAGCGCACCGGCGACCCGAACACCGGCATCGCCCCGGCGGAGGACGGCGCGGGCGGCTATGTGAAGGCCTGGTCCTCGGACGACGAGGAGCTCGAAGCGTTCTGGGAGTCCGCGCACGGCATCTCACACCTGGGCGGAACGGTGATGCCCTGTCAGGGGCTGCCGGGAGGGCTGACCCCGTACGTCTTCGAGCTGGAGGACGGCGTCGGCGGGTTCAACCTCGGCGGCGGCAACGCGCAGATCGACCTGGAGTCGGGCGTCTTCGACTGGGCGCAGTAGCGGGCAGGGGCTTCGTCGCCGACGGCTGCGGAGCCGTAGCCGCCACACGACGGAGAGCGCTTTCCGGCCCAGCATTCCGGTCCGGTAACAACCCCCTCACCGCCCGCCATCACCGCTTAGGGTTCCTGACGGTTGCCCCCTGAACATGTTCAGGGGGCTCTCCTGGGGAGGGGGACTGCGAGATGCGCAGTGGAGCGAAGGTCGCCGTGATCGGCGGAGCGTTCGTCCTGGTGGCCGGCGGGATCGGCTACGGGGCGTACAGCGTGCTCGGCGACGAGGGCGGTGGGGGCGCGGGTACGCAGAGCGCGTCCGAGTCGTCGGAGGTGAAGACGGGGCCGCCGAGCGCGGAGGAGATCGCGGAGACGTCGAAGGGCTTCTTCGAGGCGTGGGCGGCCGGGGACGCGTCGGCGGCGGCGCTCCTGACCAACAACGAGTCGGGCGCAAAGCCGGTGCTCGCCTCGTACGGCGAGGACGCCCACATCGGCAAGGTGAAGATCACCCCGGGCCCGGCCGTCGGCACGAAGGTGCCGTACACGGTCAAGGCCACCGTCGCGTACGAGGGGAAGTCGAAGCCCATCTCCTACGCCTCGGAGTTGACCGTCGTCCGCGGTCTGACAACCGGCAAGGCCCTCGTCGACTGGGAACCGACCGTCGTGCACCCGCAGTTGACGGAGGGCGCGACACTGAAGACGGGCGAGTCCTCGGCGCCTGCGATCGAGGCCGTCGACCACAACGGCACGGTGCTGACGAAGGAGAAGTACCCCTCGCTGGGCCCGATCCTGGACACTCTGCGCCAGAAGTACGGGGAGACCTCCGGCGGTTCGGCCGGCATCGAGACCTGGATCGAGCCCGCCGACGAGTCCCAGCCGGACGTCAGCCTGCTGACCCTGGCCAAGGGCAAGCCGGGCAAGGTGCAGACGACGCTGGACGCGGGCGCGCAGGCGGCGGCGGAGCAGGCGGTCAAGAAGTACGCGCAGGCCTCGGTGGTCGCGGTGAAGCCGTCGACCGGGGCGATCCGCGCGGTGGCCAACAACCCGGTGACCGAGTTCAACGTGGCGTTGCAGGGCAAGCAGGCGCCGGGCTCGACGCTGAAGATCATGACGGCGGCGCTGCTGCTGGAGAAGGGCCTGGTCACGGCGAACGGGGCGGCGGAGTGCCCCAAGGATGCGATGTACCAGAGCCGTTCGTTCCACAACCTGGACAACTTCGGTCTGCCGGACGGCTCCACCTTCACCCAGAGCTTCGCCAAGTCCTGCAACACCGCCTTCATCAAGCTCATCGACGACACGAAGGACGACGCCGCCCTCTCCAAGATGGCCAGGGACGTCTTCGGCATCGGCCTGGACTGGAAGACGGGCGTCGTCACGACCGACGGCAGCGTGCCGGAGGAGGCGGGCGGCGAGGCGGCCGCCCAGTACATCGGCCAGGGCACGGTCCAGATGAACGCCCTCAACATGGCGTCCATCACCGCCACCGCCATGACCGGCACCTTCACCCAGCCGGTCATCGTCCCGCAGTCCCTGGACGACCGGGAATTGGCACGGGCGTCCCGTTCGCTGTCCGCCTCCGTATCCCAGCAGCTCAAGACGATGATGCGCGCGACGGCGGCCTGGGGCACGGGGGCGAAGGCCATGGCAGGCGTCGGCGGCGACAAGGGCGCGAAGACCGGCTCGGCCGAGGTCGACGGGCAGGACACCTCCAACAGCTGGTTCACCGGCTTCAGCAACGACCTCGCGGCAGCGGCGGTCGTCCAGACCGGCGGCCACGGCGGCGACGCGGCGGGCCCGGTCGTGGCGGAGGTCCTGCGCGCGGGCGGCTGAGCCCACAGCCGACGCGCGCGGGCGGCTGAGCACCGGGCCGAAGGCCCTACCCCGCTGCCCAGTCCCCCCGCCGGAGCCTCCCTGCCCGACCCGGATGGAGGTGCTGCTGGACCGGGGACCGTTCGACCTCGACGGCACCCGGCCCGGTGAGCCCACCCTCCGGAACCCCCTCGCGTGCATAGTGCACGGACCGCTAGCGTGCAGCCATGAGCACACCCGAACCCACCGAAACCGCTCCCACCACTCCCGCCGCCCCCGTCCCCCACGCCCACCCCCGGTTCGCGGAGGCGCTGGCCGAGCTGGGCCTCCAGGTCGAGGTGCGCCGCTTCCCCGACGCGACCAGGACCGCCGCCGAGGCCGCGGCGGCGGTCGGCTGCGAGCTGAGCGAGATCGTCAAGTCCCTGGTCTTCACGGCGGACGGCGTGCCGGTACTGGTCCTGATGGACGGCTCATCCCGGGTGGACGTCGAGCTGGTACGGCGTGAGCTGGGCGCGCAGAAGGTCAAGCGGGCGGACGCGGCCTTGGTCCGGGAGACGACCGGCTACGCGATCGGCGGCGTACCCCCCTTCGGCCACGCCACCAGGACCCGCGTCCTGGCCGACCGGCGCCTCCTGGACCACGCGGTGGTGTGGGCGGCGGCGGGCACCCCGCACACGGTGTTCCCGCTCGACCCGAAAACGCTGATCGCCCACGCGGACGCGACGGTCGCGGATGTGCGCGAGCCCGCCAAGTGACCCCTCTGGTCGCCATCGCGGTCCTCATAGCCGCTGTCACGCACGCCAGTTGGAACGCCATCGCCCACGCGATCAAGGATCAGCTGCTCTCCTTCACGCTGATCTCCGGCGGCGGTCTGCTGATCGGCGCGGTGATGGCCCTGTTCGCCCCGTTCCCGGCGGCGGGCGCCTGGCCGTACCTCCTGGTCTCGGCCGCGCTGCACGTGGCGTACATGATGCTGCTGATGCGCTCGTTCACGCTGGGCGACTTCGGCCAGATGTACCCGATCGCCCGAGGCACGGCCCCGCTGGTGGTGACGGTCCTGGCGGCGGTGTTCGTCGGCGAGCGCCCGGACGCCTGGGCCACGGCGGGCGTGGCGGTGGCCTCGGCCGGGCTGGTCGGCCTGGCCCTGTGGGGCATCCGGGGCTCCGGGAAGCGCCCGCACTGGCCGGCGATCGTGGCGGCGCTCGGCACGGGCCTGGCCATCGCCGGTTACACGACGGTGGACGGCGTCGGGGTCCGCGCCTCGGGCACCCCGCTCGGTTACGTCGCGTGGCTGATGGTCCTGGAGGGCCTGGCGATCCCGGCGTACGCGTACTACCGCCGCCGGTCCGAACTGCTCCCGCAACTACGGCCGTACGCCGTGCGCGGCCTGCTCGGCGCGGCCCTGTCGGTGGTCGCGTACGGGCTGGTCCTCTGGGCCCAGACGCGGGCCCCGCTCGCCCCGATCGCGGCGCTGCGCGAGTCGTCGATCATTGTGGGCGCGGCGATCGGCACGCTGTTCTTCAAGGAGCGCTTCGGGGCTCCCAGGATCGCGGCGGCGGGGCTGATGGTGGTGGGCATCGGGCTGATGCTGCACACCAGTTGAGGATGCGCCCGCCCCTCCTTATGACACTGTTGGCGAATCGTGTCCGTCCGGGCGATGGTCCACCGGCCCGGCGCCTACCGCGGACCACACCGGGTACTCCAAGCGAGCCGTCGCCGGTGACGTGGTCGAGGTGATGCGCTCCCTCGGCCATGTCCGGTTCGCGCTCGCGGGGCACGACCGCGGAGGCAGTGCCGCGCTCCGTCTCACGCTTGACCATCCCGAAGCGGTCTCGCGGGTGGCGTTGCTCGACTGCCTGCCCGTCACCGAGCACCTGTCCCGCATCACGGCCGAGTTCGCCACGCACTGGTGGCACTGGTTCTTCTTCGCCCAGCCCGACATCCCGGAGCGAGTCATCAACGCCGACCCGGACAGCTGGTACGGGGGCACGGCATCGACTCCGGGCACCACATGGCCGAAGAAGCTCCGGAGGCGCTCGCTTCCTCCCTGGCGGACTTCTTCGGCCGGGCGACCGGCTGGCTGAAGCGCTCCGTGCCTCAGCCTCCCCCAGCGGGTCGCTGACACCGAGGCCCTGCATACGACGTCGGCCTTCACGACCACAACGGGTCATGAAGGCCGACGTCACGTTCAGGCCCGGGGTTCGCCAACCGTGTCCGCCGTAGTGGCAGGGGCCAGGGGCTTCTGCTCGGGAGGCGTGGGGCTCAGACGTTCGCCTTCGTCAGCTCGTCGTCCTTGCCACCGTCGTCCCCGCCGGACCCGCCGGCCTTCCGGACCCGCACGTAGTCGAGGAACTTGTCGAGCTCGCGCTTGACGACCGGCGCGAGGAGGTACAGGCCGATGATGTTGATGACGGCGAGGGAGAAGAGCACCGCGTCGGCCAGGTCGATGAGGGTCTGCAGGGTGAGCAGCGACCCGGCGACGGCGAGCAGAGTGTAGAGGGACTTGTAGATGGTCTCGCTGGTGCGGCTGCGGCCGAAGAGGTACGTCCAGGACTTGAGGCCGTAGTAGCCCCAGGTCAGGACCGTCGAGATCGCGAAGAGCAGCACCGCGACGGTCAGGACGTACGGGAACCAGGGCAGCACGGTCTCGAAGGCGTCCGAGGTGATCGTCACGCCGCCGATGGACTCGCCGTCGCGGGCGTCGCCCCAGCTGGCCGGGTTGGCGATGACGATGGTCAGCGCGGTCATGGTGCAGATGATGACGGTGTCGATGAACGGCTCCAGCAGCGCGACCAGGCCCTCGCTGGCAGGGTGCTTGGTCTTGACCGCGGAGTGGGCGATCGGCGCGGAGCCGATGCCGGCCTCGTTGGAGAAAGCGGCGCGCTGGAAGCCGATGATCAGTGCGCCGAGGATTCCGCCCGCGACGCCCTGAGGGTTGAACGCGCCCTCGATGATCGTGCCGATCGCGGCGGGCACGGCGGTCACGTTGACGAGGATGACGATGAGACAGGCGACGATGTAGATCCCGGCCATCGCGGGGATGAGCCGACTGGTGACCGAGGCGATGGAGCGGATGCCGCCGAGCAGCACGATACCGACGAGCGCCGCGACGAGGACGCCGAAGAAGAGGGCGCCGGCGGAGGAGCCCATCGCACCGTCCTCGCCGCCGGTGACGGAGACGAGCTGGGCGTAGGACTGGTTGACCTGGAAGAGGTTGCCGCCGAAGAGCCCGAAGAACAGGATCATGATCGAGGCGAGGACGGCGAGCACCTTGCCGAAGGTCTTGCCGTTCTTGCCGAAGCGTTCGCCCAGGCCCTTGGGCAGGTAGTGCATCGGCCCACCGGAGACGGTGCCGTCGGCGTGGACCTCGCGGTACTTCACGCCGAGGGTGACCTCGACGAACTTGGTGGCCATGCCGAGGAGGCCGCAGATGATCATCCAGAACGTGGCTCCGGCGCCACCGATGGAGACGGCGACGGCCACACCCGCGATGTTGCCGAGGCCCACCGTGCCGGAGACGGCGGCGGTCAGGGCCTGGAAGTGGTTGACCTCGCCCGGCGAGTCCTTGTCGTCGTACTTGCCGCGCACCACGTCGAGGGCGAGGCGGAACTTGCGCACCTGGACGAGGCCGAACCAGCCGGTGAAGACGAGGCCCGCCACCACCAGCCAGGTGACGATGAGCGGCACGTCCGCCCCGGCGACGGTGACGGAGTAGAAGACGATCCCGCCCAGCCAGTCGGCTATGGGCTCGAAGAACCCGCTGACGGATTCGTCGATGTTCTCGGTGATGGAGTCGAGTGACACGTTGGCTACCTCGATGACGCGGGAACGGCGGACTTGGGGATGCCTTCGCCGGTCGGTGTGCGATGGGGGGATGAGCGAACGTCGTTGTCCGGTTCGGTGACCTGGTGCGTCACGCGGTACGGACTACGACGCTGATCACCCTGGCCTGGCTGCCGGGTCGGCTCCGGCGCTCCGACTCGACGGTCCTGCCGCCTGCGAAGTTGGGCATTTGTACCACGCCGTTTACCGAACCTTTAGTGATGTAGATCATATTTGCGCGAATCGGTGGTGAAGTCGCTGAATAGGTGACGTCATCGTTATACGGATCAGCGGATACGTTTATCGGACACCTATCGGCAGGACGGCTGCATCCCCCCTCCCTTACCCCCTCGGTCGCCGCGTAGACGAGCTCGTTCGGGTCATCCGTCCGTCCCGCGAGCCGCGCAGAACTCCCGCACCGCGTCGAGAACCATCTCCGGCGACTCGTCCAGCAGCAGGTGCCCCGCTCCCTCGATCACCCTGAACTCCGCCCCGAGCCGACGCCGGGCGGCCGGCCCCAGGACACGCGGGGGCAGAAACGGGTCGAAGCTGCCCGAGACGGCCAACGTGGGTACGGAACGGTGCAGTTCGAGCAGACCGGACGGGAGAGGAGGTGGAGCGAGGCTGGTGCGGCAGCAGCGTCCGACCAGCTCCATCCACTCCCCCAGATGGCCGGGCACCCGCCCGTGCCCCGGGGCGGCCATGCGACGCACCAGCACCGTCGAACGGGCCACCGTGGGCCGCAGGAGCCAGGGGACGGTGGCGGCCAGGAGCGGCACAGGAACCCTCAGCCGCGTGAGGCCGGCGCTGGAGAACAGCACCCGGCCGACGATCCGCGGAGAACCGCAGGCGAGCGCGACCGCCTTTCCCAGAGAGTGCCCCACCACCACGGCCGGACCGGGAACCACCCGCTCCAAGGCCTCGCTCAGCCACTGCCCGTACCAGGCCGTGCGGCGGACGCGAGGGCCGTGACCCCGCGCTGAGCCCCGGCTGACCGGGCAGATCCAGAACGGTCACGCGACGCCCACGGGCCAGTGCACCCATCAGAGGCAGGCACAAGGCGCCGTTCATGTTCGTTCCCGGCAGCAGCCCGACGCTCGCCTCGCCGTCGCTCTGCTCCGGTCCAGCGGTCACGAAGCCGGTGGCTCCCGCCGACGTGGCGACCTCGCCCCGGACATGGGATATGCCCCCGTCCGCGATCCGGTTCTCACACCAGCGCCGCACCTCTCGTTGTGCCTTCGCGCTTTTGTACACCGAGGTCACGTGAGCGTCCTTGTCGTCGTCGATATCTAGAGGAAGGGCCTGGTTGTCGCCTACGTTCTGTCCACGGGCCAGCCGAGAATCCGGGCTCCGATGCCAGCGGTCTGCAGGGAGTAGCGGTGCCTGGGGTCGGTCGGGTCGGATCCGGTGACCTGGTGGATGCGTTCGAGGCGGTACGTGAGCGCCCGGACGCTCAAGGAGAGGCTTCGGGCGGCCTGAGTAATGACGCAGCCCGCGTCGAAGGAGGCGGTAAGGGTTTCCAGATACTGTTCCGGGCCGCCCCGGGCCTTGAGGAGCGGCCCCAGGGTGGTGCTGACGAGGTCCGCCATGGCCTGCCGGTCCCGCGTCAGCACCGGGTAGACAAGAAGGTCCCCGGCGTACAGCACCGGGTCCTCCAGATCGAGACGGCCCGCCAGCTCCAGGGCCCGCAGCGCTTCCTCGTACGAGTGGACGACCCCACCGGCACCCGAGAGCGGCCGTCCGATCGCGGCCCGTCCGCCGTCGGTCGCGGCGTGGGCCTGTTTGGCGAAGTACGTGAGGACCTGGCGCTGATCCCCGGGGGCGATACAGATCAGCCGGCCGTCCTTGGTGGTGAGAAGGATGCTCCGCTCCCCGAAACGACTCGTGACCGCCAGCTCCACGAGGCGGGGCACGGAGTCGCCCTCCGCGTACGGGGTGGGGCCTTCGGCGACGGCGACGGCATGCGCGTGGGAGAACCGCAGCCCGAACCACTCGGCCCGTTCGGCCAGGACCCCCGGATCGCCGCTGCCGTACAGAAGGTCGTCGATGAACTCCCGGCGTGCCGCCTCCTGCTGCCGGAGGGCGAGCTGCTCGGCACGTTCGTAGCCCTCGCAGAGCGCTGCGACGGCCAGTTGTACGGCGGAGAGCACTCGGTCGGACCCTGCGGCCCCGGCGGGCCAGGCGGACCGGGTCCGGGACAGGTGGTGCACGACCAGGGCCCGCAATGTGGCGCCGTTGACCGCGGCTTCTTCCCCGAAGGACCGGAGTTCTGCCAACTCGGCCTCGGCAGGCCCCTCGCCCGTTGCCGCGACCGCGTCCAGCAGGGCTTCGAATCCGGGGCAGGTCTGTGCGCGGGTGGGTGCGGAACCGTCGGGTCCGCTCGCCACGGAGGTGACCTGCCGCCCGCTCTCGGTCGGCTTCACCGGTGACCGAGGGGCCACGTACTTCTGGAGAACGGTGGACTTGAACGTCTCGCTCGTTGGCGCAGGTCTTCTTCCACGAGGCCGGGCCTTCCGAAGTCTCGGCAAGCAGAGGGACGGTTGCCCCTCCGACGCCGACCAGACTTCCCGGCACACCAGCGCGCATGGTGACGCGTTGCCCGCATCATAGTGGCGGGCGGGCGTTCAGCGCCTTGCTGCGTACGCGACGAAGCCCGCCCAGGCGGCGGGGGCGAGGGCGAGGCGGGGGCCCTGGAGGTTCTTGGAGTCGCGTACGTGGACGGCGTCGGGGACGGTCGCGACTTCAACGCACTCGTTGCTGTTGCTGCTGTCGCTGTAGCTGCTCTTGAACCAGCGCAGTTCGAACGCGCCTCCGGCAGAGGTCTCGCTGTTCATGTCTCTCCCAGCACATGCTCGATGAAGGCCCGCGACTCCCTCGGGTTGAGAGCCTGCGCCCGGATGATGCCACACCGCAGTTCGATGATCCGCAGGTGTTTCGGGTCGGAGACCGGCCGACTGCCGAAGTCACCCTCGGAGCGCCCCACCGCCGAGCCGTCCTTGAACTTCAGCACCTGCATCTCACCGCCCATTCCGGCGTGCTCTTCGCGGCTGGTCGGCATCACCTGAATCTCGACATGGCGCAGCTCGCTCACCTCAAGGAGATGTTCAAGCTGGCGACGCCACACCATTCTGCCCCCGAGGGGACGCCGGAGGGTTGCCTCTTCCTGGACAAAGCTCAACTCCGGCGCGGGCGAGCGGCTGAAGATGGATTGTCGCGCCACGCGTGCCGCCACCAGCCTCTCCACGTCGTCGTGCGGGAACGCGGGCCTGCGCATCTCGAACAGTGCCCGTGCGTACTCCTCGGTCTGCAACAGGCCGTGGATGTTGTGGTTTCCGTACGCCGAGAGCTCCACGGCGGCAGCCTCCAGCTTCGCCAGCTCCCGGATCTTCTTCGGATACCGCACCTCCGCAAGGTCCGGCTTCATCGCCGCGAGCTTGCCGCCCGCCCCCACCGCCACGTCCACGGCGTCCATGAACTCCGGGCGCGGGATGCGGCTCCCGCCCTCGACCTTGTAGATGAGGTCCTCGCCGTACCCCATCGCGGAGCCCAGCTCGCCCGCCCGCAGGCCCGCCGCCTCGCGCCAGGTCTTGATCTGGCGGCCCACCGCCGCGACGACCGCCGCGCCCGACTCGTCGTCCGGGTCGACCTCCCAACCGGCCTCGTCCACAGCGTCGTTGCCGCGCCCCGTACCGTCCTCGACCATGCCCATGCAAGCCCCCGCTTCCGACGTGCGTGCCGTTCCTGCGTCAACCGCTTCCGTTCCCCGCACGTCACCGCCGACAGCCCGGACAACACCGGACAAGCCTCGGACAGTCACCGTACGCAGCGGCCGCACCACTGGGAAAGGTACGCCGGGGCAGCCACGCTGAGTGACATGAACCAGGAAGTCACTCGCACCCAGCACACGCCCACCGAACGCGCGTTCACCGTGCTGCTCTCCCCCACCCGTCGAGGGGCCCGGCTCGCCCGGCTGCTGACCACGGCCCATCTCGGCGCGTGGGGGCTCCCGTCGGAGTCGGCGGCGCACATCGTCGCCGAGCTGGCGGCCAACGCCACCGTGCACGGCCACGTGAAGGGCCGGGACTTCCAACTCGCCCTCACTGTCCGGTGCGGCACCTTGCGGATCGAGGTCACGGACACACGCGGCGACAGCGTCCCGCCCGGCCCCGGAGCCGTGAAGCCGCCCGGGGACGACGCGGAGACCGGGCGCGGCCTGCTCATCGTCGAGGCGCTGGCGGACCACTGGGGCATCGTCCCCGGGCCGGCCCCCCGCAAGACGGTGTGGGCGGAAATCGACCTCGAACGGTAGCCGCCCTGCACCGGATCGCACCCCCGGGCGATCCGGTGCGGCCCTCGTGAGCCCTCACCGGATCGCACGCCACCGCGACCCCCTGCGGCGCGACATCAACTACTTAAAGAACCAAGAGAAAGAACCCCCCCCCCCCCCCCCCCCCGGGCCCCCCCACCCACCCCCCAGGCGTTAGGGGCGCCCCAACGCACCCCGGGGGGCATTTCCAAACACGCGCGGCTTTGGGCCCGGTTCCCCGCCAA
>NZ_JBHXJG010000223.1:0-12067 GCF_042723425.1 Streptomyces sp. NPDC058375
GGCCGGAAGCCGAGGCCGGAGGTGCCCAGGCCGGAAGCCGAGGCCGGAGGTGCCCAGGCCGGAAGCCGAGGCCGGAGGTGCCCAGGCCGGAAGCCGAGGCCGGAGGTGCCCAGGCCGGAAGCCAGGAGCCAAAGCCGCAGGCCGCGGGAGCCGAGCCGTCAGCCGATGCCGCAGGCCGGAGCCGTGGCCGCCGGGAGCGGGTCCGGGGCGCCGATGCCGGGGAGGCCCAGCATCACTCCGGCGGGCTTGGCGGCGGCCTCCGTGGTGCGCTTCTCCCAGGCGTCGCCCGCGCGGGTGGACCGTACGGCGAGCGGCGTGCCCTCGGCGAGCAGGTGGTGCGGGGCCGCGTAGGTGATCTCGACGGTCACCACGTCGCCCGGCCGCACGGCCTTCTCCGGCTGGGTGAAGTGGACCAGCCGGTTGTCGGGGGCGCGGCCGGAGAGGCGCTGCGTGGCGCCGTCCTTGCGGCCCTCGCCCTCAGCGACCATGACGTCCAGGGTGCGGCCGACCTGTTTCTTGTTCTCGTCCCAGGAGATCTGCTCCTGGAGGGCGGACAGGCGCATGTACCGCTCCTGGACGACCTCCTTGGGGATCTGGCCGTCCATGTCGGCGGCGGGCGTCCCGGGCCGCTTCGAATACTGGAACGTGAACGCGTTGGCGAACCGTGCCTCGCGGACCGCGTGCATCGTCTGCTCGAAGTCCTCCTCGGTCTCGCCGGGGAAGCCCACGATGATGTCGGTGGAGATGGCGGCGTCCGGCATCGCGGCGCGTACCTTCTCGATGATCCCGAGGAAGCGTTCCTGGCGGTACGAGCGGCGCATGGCCTTCAGGATCGTGTCCGAGCCGGACTGCATCGGCATGTGGAGCTGCGGCATCACGTTCGGCGTCTCGGCCATGGCGGCGATGACGTCGTCGGTGAAGTCGCGGGGGTGCGGCGAGGTGAAGCGGACGCGCTCCAGGCCCTCGATCTTTCCGCAGGCGCGGAGCAGCTTGGAGAAGGCCTCGCGGTCGCCGATGTCGGAGCCGTACGCGTTCACGTTCTGGCCGAGCAGGGTGATCTCGGAGACACCCTCGGCGACCAAGGCCTCGATCTCGGCCAGGATGTCGCCGGTGCGGCGGTCCTTCTCCTTGCCGCGCAGGGCCGGGACGATGCAGAAGGTGCAGGTGTTGTTGCAGCCGACGGAGATGGAGACCCACGCGGCGTAGGCGGACTCGCGGCGGGTGGGGAGCGTGGAGGGGAAGGCCTCCAGGGACTCGGCGATCTCGATCTGCGCCTCCTCCTGGATGCGGGCGCGCTCCAGGAGGACCGGCAGCTTGCCGATGTTGTGCGTACCGAAGACGACGTCGACCCAGGGCGCCCGCTTGACGATGGTGTCGCGGTCCTTCTGCGCGAGACAGCCGCCGACCGCGATCTGCATCCCGGGGCGCTTGGTCTTCATGGGCGCGAGGCGGCCGAGGTTCCCGTACAGCTTGTTGTCGGCGTTCTCCCGTACCGCGCAGGTGTTGAAGACGACGACGTCGGCGTCGCCGTCGGAGCCTTCGGGGGCGCGGACGTAACCGGCGCCCTCCAGGAGACCCGACAGCCGTTCGGAGTCGTGGACGTTCATCTGGCACCCGTAGGTGCGCACCTCGTAGCTCTTCTGGACGTCCACTGCTTCGCTCCGGTTGCCGCTGCTCATGGGACAAGGGTAGGCGGTTGTCCGGCGGCGTCTTCCCGTCCCCCGGTCAGGCTTCCGCCGACCGCCCGCTGTGGGCCGGGCCTCACGGGGAAGCCTGGTCAGGGGGGCGGGTGAGCTGGCAGGATCGCGCGCATGTTCCACGCTCTGTCCCGATTCGGCCGCCGGCGCACCCTGCAGACGGGCGCCGTCCTCGCGGTCGTGCTCGGGCTGCTCGCGTGGTGGCTGCAGCCCCAGGGGGGCGAGGGGGATCCGAGCGGTCCGCTCACCTTCTCCACGGGCGTGCCCAGCGGCGTCTACCAGCGGTACGGGGAGCGGCTGGAGGGTGCGCTCGCCAAGGACATGCCGGAGGTGTCCATACGGCTGCGGACCAGCGAGGGGTCGCAGCAGAACCTCGCCCGGGTGGCGACGGGCGAGGCGGACTTCACCATTGCGACGGCCGACGCCGTGGCCACCTACCTGCGCGACGGCAGGCCGGGGGCCCAGCGGCTGCGCGGCTGCGTCCGGCTGTACGACGACTACGTCCAGCTGGTCGTCCCCCGCGACTCCGACATCCACAAGGCCTCGGACCTGCGGGGCAAGCGGGTGGGCGTCGGCCAGGAGGGTTCCGGGGTGCGGCTGGTCGCGGACCGGCTGCTGACGGCGGCGGGGCTCGACCCGGCCGAGGACATCACACCGGTGCCGGTGGGCATCGACACCATGCCCGTACGGCTGACGCAGGGCCGACTCGACGCCTTCTTCTGGTCGGGCGGGCTGCCGACCGCGGCCGTGCAGGAGCTGTCGGAGCGCTTCGAGATCCGGCTGGTGCCGCTGGAGGCCGACCTGGTCGCGAAGCTGCAGGCGTCGACCGGCCCCACCCGCTTCTACCGGTCGGCCATGATGCCCGCCGACGCCTATCCGCAGGCCCAGCAGGGTCAGTCGGTGCCCACGGTCGCCGTCGCCAACCTGCTCGTCACGACCGACCGTACGGACGCGGCCATGACCGAGGCCTTCACCCGGACGGTGATCAACACCCGGGACCGGATCGGCCGCGAGGTCCACTCGGCGCAGCTGGTGGACCTGCGGACGGCGATCTACACGGATCCGCTGGACGTGCACGACGGGGCCAAGGACTACTACCGCTCGGTGAAGCCCTGACGGCTCCTCGTCGGGGGCGCGGTGTCTCCCCGCCCGTGGATCTCAGCCGACCGGCCGTTCGCGGGGCACCGAGACGGTCACCCGCAGGCCGTGCGGTGCGTGGTGCTCGTACGCGATCGAGCCGCCGCCCGCCGCGAGCAGCACCCGCGAGATGGAGAGGCCGAGGCCCGACCCGCTGACGTTCTGATGGCGAGTGCTGCGCCAGAAGCGGTCCCCGACGCGTTCCAGCTCCGCTTCGGTGAGGCCGGGGCCCCGGTCGGCGACCACGACGGTCGTCGCGTGGGTTCCGGCGGTGACCGTGACGGTGACGTCCTCGCCGGCGGGGGTGAACTTCAGGGCGTTGTCGATCACCGCGTCCAGGGCGCTGGAGAGCGCGACGGGGTCGGCCCACGCGGTGGCCGCCGGGGCTCCGTCCAGGGTGAGCCGCACGCCCTCCCGGTCGGCCATCGGGCGCCAGGAGGCGACCCGCTCGGCGGTGAGCGGGACGATGTCGGTCAGCTGGAGGTCCGCCTCGGCGTGCTCGGCCAGCGCGAGGTCCAGGAGGTCGTCGAGGACCCGGGCCAGCCGCTTGCCCTCGGTGCGTACGGCGGCGATCTCCTCGCTGTCCTCGGGCAGTTCCAGGGCGAGCAGTTCGATGCGCAGGAGCAGCGCGGCGAGCGGGTTGCGCAGCTGGTGCGAGGCGTCGGCGACGAAGGCGCGCTGCTGTTCCAGCACGTCCTCGACGTTGTCCGCCATCTCGTTGAAGGAGCGGGCCAGGTGTCTGAGCTCCGGCGGCCCGGCGGAGGCGGCGACGCGGGAGCGCATGCGGCCGCCGGCGATGTCGCGGGTGGCCGCGTCCAGGGTCCGTACGGGCAGCAGGACCCAGCCGGTGAGCCGGACCGCCGCACCGACGGCCACCAGCAGGGCCAGGGCTTCGCCGAGGCCGATGAACAGCCAGGTCCGCAGGGTCCGGGAGCGCATCTCGCCGGTGGGCGAGTCGATGACGACCACGGCGACCACGTCGCCGTCGCGCACCACGGGCGAGGCGACGACGACGCGGCCGTCGCGCCAGGGCCAGACCTGCGGCGGGTCGTGCGAGCGGCGGCCGAGCAGCGCCTCGTTGAACGCCGTGCGCCCCTCACCCTCGACGGGCAGGGTCCAGAAGCCGGGGGCCTTGGCCAGGGCCCGGTCGTCCCGGAAGAAGACGCCGGCGCGGATGTCGTACACCGAGGCGTAGACCTCCAGGTCGGTCTGGAGGGTGCGGCGGCGCTCCTCGCTGTCCGGGGAGGTGTCGGTGATGGACTGCGCGAGGGCGGCGAAGCGTGCGGTGTCGTCGATCCGGTCGATCACCAGGCGCTGCTGCTCGGCGGCGGCCACGCTGATGGCGAGCGGGATGCCGAGGGTGACCAGGACGGCAGCCATCAGGACGATGAGCAGCGGGAGCAGGCGGGAGCGCACCGGGAGACGTACCCGCCGGTTACGCGGACGGCGCGACGAGCCGGTAGCCGACGCCCCGCACGGTCTCGATCAGGGCGGGCAGCCGCAGCTTGGAGCGCAGGGAGGCGACGTGGACCTCCAGGGTGCGTCCGGTCCCCTCCCAGCTGGTGCGCCAGACCTCGCTGATGATCTGCTCGCGGCGGAAGACGACGCCGGGGCGCTGGGCGAGGAGGGCCAGCAGGTCGAACTCCTTGCGGGTGAGCTGGACTTCCTCCCCGTCGACGCTGACCCGGCGGGTCGGCAGCTCGATCGCGACCGGCCCGAGGCGCAGGGCGGCGACGGGGGTCGGCGCGGTGTCCTCGCCGCTGGAGGTGCGCCGGGCGACCGCGTGGATACGGGCGAGCAGCTCGCCGGTGTCGTACGGCTTGGTGACGTAGTCGTCGGCGCCGAGGTTGAGTCCGTGGATGCGTGAACGCACGTCGGCGCGGGCGGTGACCATGATGACGGGGGTCGCGGTGCGCTTGCGGATCTTGCCGCACACCTCGTAGCCGTCCTGGTCGGGCAGGCCGAGGTCGAGGAGGATCACCCCGAAGGGCTCCTTCTCGGCGGGCAGCAGCGCGCGCAGGGCCTCTTCGCCGTTGCGGGCGTGCTTCACCTGGAATCCGTGCCGGGCGAGCACGGCGGACAGGGCCGCCGCGACATGGTTGTCGTCCTCGACGAGCAGCAGTCTCATGGCCCTCCTCTCCGTGTCTCCCGGGGCCGGTCGGCTCCTCGGGCTCTTGGGTGCAACCGTTGCACGGTGTCACCGGGTGTTATCTCACGTCCCACCCTGTTTCACCCGGGAGATCTTCTTGGTGGTCTCCCGTTCATCGACGCTTCGCGTCGACCTCGCTCAAGGCATCCATGCCGATGAACGGCACACCAGTCAAGAGTCTGCCGGTTACAGCAGGGTTTCCGTTATGCACCCGGTACGCCCCCGGGGCGGCGCGTGGCGTCCTGTTCACGCGGAGTGTCCGGTTGCCGCCGGATCGTTATGCTCAATTTCCGCTCAGATGTAATGACGTTGGTCGCACTGCGTCATTAGTGTCCTTCTTCAACCGAGGAGGACGGAGCAAGAAGCCGATGAGCGGAGTTTCAGTGACCAAGGACGCCGAGGATGCCGCGCCCGCGGCGAACGACCTGGTCGTACTGAGCGACGTCAACAAGCACTTCGGCGCGCTGCATGTGCTCCAGGACATCGACCTGACCATCGCCCCTGGCGAGGTCGTGGTCGTCATCGGGCCTTCCGGGTCCGGCAAGTCCACGCTGTGCCGCACGATCAACCGCTTGGAGACGATCGATTCGGGAGCGATCTCGATCGACGGCAAGCCCCTGCCCCAGGAGGGCAAGGAGCTGGCCAGGCTGCGTGCCGACGTGGGCATGGTCTTCCAGTCGTTCAATCTCTTCGCACACAAGACGGTGCTGGAGAACGTCATGCTGGGCCAGATCAAGGTCCGCAAGGCCGACAAGAAGGCGGCGGAGGAGAAGGCCCGGACCCTGCTCGATCGGGTGGGCGTCGGCGTACAGGCCGACAAGTACCCGGCGCAGCTCTCCGGCGGCCAACAGCAACGCGTCGCGATCGCACGGGCTTTGGCGATGGACCCGAAGGTCATGCTCTTCGACGAGCCCACATCGGCGCTCGACCCGGAGATGATCAACGAGGTCCTCGAAGTCATGCAGCAGCTGGCCCGGGACGGGATGACGATGATCGTCGTCACCCACGAGATGGGCTTCGCCCGTTCCGCCGCCAACCGCGTCGTGTTCATGGCGGACGGGAAGATCGTCGAAGAGGCGACGCCCGACCAGTTCTTCAGCAACCCGCGCAGCGACCGGGCCAAGGACTTCCTGTCGAAGATCCTTCACCACTGACGACAACGACCTCCGACCTAAGGATTGTTCACATGAAGCTCCGCAAGTCCGCCGCCGTCGCGGCCATCGCCGTCCTCGCCCTGACCGCGACCGCGTGTGGTGGCAAGGAGGGTTCCGCCGGTGACAAACAGGGCGGCACCCAGCCGGGTGCCTCCGGCGCCCCCGAGCTGCCCAAGTACACCGCCGCCCAGGACGTCTCCCTCGACTCCCCGGTCTTCAAGAAGGCCAAGGAGCGCGGCAAGCTGGTCATCGGCGCCAAGGCCGACCAGCCGTACCTCGGCTTCGAGGACCAGGCGACCAAGGAGCGCTCGGGCTTCGACATCGAGATCGCCAGGATGGTCGCGGCCGACCTCGGCTTCTCGGAGAAGCAGATCGAGTGGAAGACGGTCGACTCCGGCGTCCGTGAGACGGCCATCTCCAAGGGCCAGGTCGACTACTACGTCGGCACCTACACGATCAACGACGAGCGCAAGAAGCAGGTCGGCTTCGCCGGTCCGTACTACAAGGCCGGCGCGGACCTCCTGGTGCGCGAGGACGAGAAGTCGATCACCGGCAAGGACTCGGTGAAGGGCAAGAAGGTCTGCTCGATCGTCGGCTCCACGCCGCTGCAGGAGATCAAGAAGCCCGAGTACGGCGCGAGCGTCGTCGAGCTGGCCAAGTACTCCGACTGCGTGCAGCAGCTGCTGACCAAGCAGGTCGACGCCGTCACCACCGACGACTCGATCCTCAAGGGCTACGCCGCCGCCAACAAGGGCAAGCTCAAGGTCGTCGGCAAGCCGTTCACCGACGAGCCCTACGGCGTCGGCCTGAACAAGGACGACAAGGTGCTCCGCGAGGCCATCAGCAAGTCGCTGGAGGACCGCGTCAAGGACGGCACGTACAAGAAGATCTACGAGGCCACCCTCGGCCTGTCCGGCTCGGACTTCGTCGACCCGCCGGCCATCGAGCGTTACTGACGCCCCCGGGCGCCCGGCACCGTCGGGCGCCCCGGTGCCGACCCCCGTCACGCCGCCCCGCGAGTGACCCGGGCGTCCCGTACACCGCCGCCGTCCGCCTCTTTCCGGGGACGGCGGGCGTAGGGGGCGCTCCTTCCCCTGCCCCGATGCCGATGACCGCCGACGCGGAGACCTCATGAACGTACTGCTCGACAATTTCCCAGCGTTCCGCGACGGCTTCATAGGAACTGTGTCGATCACCGCCGTCAGCTCGCTGATCGCCCTGGTCCTCGGTGTCATCGTCGCGGGATTCCGCGTCTCGCCGGTGCCGCCGCTGCGGTACTTCGGCACCGCGTGGGTGACGCTGATGCGCAACACCCCGCTGACGCTGCTCTTCCTGATCTTCTTCTTCGTGGTGCCGGAGATCCTCTTCCCGGGGATGAGCCCGTTCGTCCTCGGCTCCCTGGCCCTCGGCTTCTACACCTCGTCCTTCGTCTGCGAGGCGGTCCGCTCCGGCATCAACACCGTGCCGCTGGGACAGGCGGAGGCCGCGCGCTCGATCGGCATGACGTTCGCCCAGACGCTCCAGATCGTGGTGCTCCCCCAGGCGACGCGGACGGTGATCCCGCCGCTGAGCAGCATCTTCATCGCACTGACGAAGAACTCCGCGATCGCCGGCGCCTTCAGCAACACCGAACTCTTCGGCTGGCAGAAGCTGATGAGCGACAAGGGGTACGACATCGTCCCCGTCTTCATCTGGGTGGCCCTCGGCTACCTGGTCGTCACGTTTACCATCAGCGGCCTCTTCCGGCTGCTGGAGCGTCGTATGGAGGTCGCCCGATGAGCGCCAGCGTTCTTTACGACGCCCCGGGCCCCAAGGCCGTCGTCCGCAACCGGATCTACGCCGTCGTCGGCAGCCTCGCGATCGCGGCGCTGATCGTCGTCAGCCTGCTGCGCCTGGCCGACAAGGGCCACTTGGCGCCGGAGATGTGGGACATCTTCAACTACGCGGGTATCCGGCAGAACATCGCCGACGCCGTGGTCGCCACGCTCAAGGCCTTCGGTCTGGCCGCGATCGGCTCGCTGGTCCTCGGCGTGCTGCTCGCGGTGGGCCGGCTCTCCGACCACCAGCCGATCCGCTGGGCGGCGACCGCCTTCATCGAGCTCTTCCGCTCGCTGCCGCTCCTGATCACCATCTACGCGATCTGGGTCGGCTTCCTCACCGACTACTCGATGTGGGCGCTGGCGGCGGGCCTGTCCATCTACAACGGCTGTGTGCAGGCCGAGGTGCTGCGGGCCGGGGTCAACTCGGTGCCCAAGGGCCAGAGCGAGGCCGCGTACGCGCTCGGTATGAGCAAGACGCAGGTCATGACGACCGTTCTGATGCCTCAGGCGGTCCGGTCCATGCTGCCGACGATCATCAGCCAGCTCGTGGTGACGCTCAAGGACACCTCGCTGGGCTTCATCATCCTGTACCCGGAGCTGCTCCAGACCGCGCGTCTGATCGCCTCCAACACGCAGGTGAACGGCATCTACCCCTACGTCTCCACGACCATCGTCATCGGCACGATCTACATCGCGATGTGTCTGCTGCTCTCGGCGCTGGCGACGTGGATCGAGAAGCGCGGCCGCCGGGCCAAGACCGGCATCAAGGTGGCGCCCGGCGTCCAGACCGCCGAGATCCCCACGGTGGAGGCCGTTCCCGGCCCGAACGCGGGGGGCGCAGGGGGCGCGGGCCCGACGGCCGACGGTGCCGCTGGGACCGGTGTGTCGAAGGACTGACCTCCCCGGGGGCTCCCCGGCCCCTCATGCCAGGAGCATTCGAGGCAGCGGCGCACGCGTCGCTGCCTCGGTCACTTGACGCAAGCACCACCAGTGGGTTGCATACGTTCTGTGATCACGCACCCGGCTACCTCTGCCACGTTCCGCATGACCGTACGGGCCGGAGGGTACGCGCCGTGGACCCGGTGATCGTCGTCGGCGCCGGGCCCGTCGGCCTGACGCTGTCGCTGGCCCTCGCCGCCCAGGGCGTCCCCTCGATCGTCCTCGACGAGGGCCCCGGCGCGGAGGAGCCCCGTCCCGCGCGCACGGTCGTGCTGCGCGAGGACACCGCCGACCTGATGGGCCGGCTCGGCTGCCGGGAGCTGGACCGGGTCGGGCTGCGCTGGGCCGGCTGGCGTTCGATGCGCCGGAAGCAGCTGGTCCGGGACGTGCCGCTGAGCGGAGGCCGGGCGGACGAGGGCCCCGAGCCGCTCTCCGGGCTCCTTCCCTCGCCGCTGCATCTGCCGCAGCACGAGCTGAGCGATGCGCTGCGGGCGGCGGTGGACAAGGATGCGCTGGTCCAGCTGGTGCCGATGAGCCGGATCGACACGCTGGAGCAGGACCCCGACGGCATCACCGTGCACACCAGGGAGCCGGGAGCGACCTGGTGGCGCGGGAGTTATCTGGTCGGCTGCGACGGAGCCCGGTCGACCGTGCGCAAGCTGCTCGACATCCGCTTCCCCGGTCGTACGTCGGTGGAACGGCATGCCGTCGCAGCGCTCCGGGCCGAACTGCCCTGGCCCGACGAGGCTGTTCTGCACCGGCAGCCTCCCTGGCGGAGCGGGGGCGCCGAGGTCTCCGCCCGACCGCTGCCGGACGGCGTCTGGCGGCTGGACTGGTTGCTGCCGCCGCGCGGCGATCTGGTCACCCCCGAGGCGCTGGTCGCCCGCATCCGGGACACCCTGGCCGGCTGGTGCGGCGAGACCCCGGCGTACGAACTGCTGGACACCGGCGTCCACACGCTCCACCACCGGCTCGCCCGGCGCTGGCGCAAGCAGCGCGCCTTCCTGGCGGGGGACGCGGCGCACCTGCTGGGCGCTCTGGGCACGCAGGGACTCGACGAGGGGGTCCGGGACGCGGAGAACCTGGCCTGGAAGCTGGCGTACGCCTGGCACCACGGCCCGGCCGAGCGTCTGCTCGACAGCTACCAGGCGGAGCGGCGGGCCGCGGTGGCCGCCCGGTTGCGCGCCGCCGATCAGTCGCTGCCGATACTGCGCGGCGGAGGCGGTCTGCGGACCCTCGTCCCGGGCGCCGCACGCGGGCACGACACCCTGCTCGCGGACGGCCATCTGGGCCGCGGAGCACTGGGTGCGCCCCCTTCGTACTCGCACTCCCCCCTTTCGCCTACGCACGCCGGGGCGCACACCGCGGTCGGTACGCCCCCCGGTGCGCCGGTCGCCGATGTGACGGTGACGGCGCCGGACGGGACGACGGGGCGGCTGCGGGAGCGGCTCGGGCAGGGCCATCCACTGGTGATCCTGGTCGCGCCGGGGACCGGGGTCTGGGACCGGCGGCACTGGCAGACCGCGGGCATCATGCCCCGCCTCACGGACGCCGTGGCGGCGCTCCCGGGGACGACGGAGCTGCTGGTCACCGAGAGCTATCCGGGAGCATCGGCCCATACCGTCCTGCTGGTCAGGCCGGACGGGCATCTGGTGGCGGCCTTCGGCGGCGTACGGCCGGCGGAGCTGCTCACCGCGGCACAGGCCGCGCTGGGGGGTGCGTCCCGTGGTGGGCGGGACCGCGGGCCGGAGGAGGACGAGGAGAGCGAGGGCCGGGAGAGCGGCGGCCGGGAGAGCAGGGGCGAGAAGGGGGCCCGGGCGCGGATTCACGCCGAGGGGACCGCCGGGCACCGCTGACCGGTGGTCCGTCGTCCGCCGCACCTGTACGTCCGCTGTACGTCCGCGGCGGACGCACATTGACCGTTACGGGCACGCGTGGTGTACTCCAGATCATGACCGACACCGATGTGCGCCTGTGGCGGAGGGTCCATATGGACCTCGTCCGTTACGCGGGCTGCGTGTGTCGCCCGTCCTGCTGAATCGCCCCCCTCTGCCGGTCCGTGCCGCTTTCCGCACGGCCGGAACCCCGCGCGAACTCTCAGGACGGTCCTCGTGTCTTCCGCTCACTCCGCCGTGCCCATGGCCGGCTCGGCACCTTCTCCTTCTTCCCCTGTTTCCTCCGCTGCCGCTGACGCTGCCGCTGCCGCTGCCGCTGCGCCGACGATCGCGGAGCTGCTGGAGTTCGTCCGCCGCACCGCCGGGGACGAGGCGCTCATCGCCTCGTTGCCCCTTGATCCGGAGGGCCGCACCTGGATCCGGCTCGACGGCCCCGGCGGCAGCGAGGCGTGGCTGATCGGCTGGCCGCCCGGCACCGGTACGGGCTGGCACGATCACGCCGACTCGATCGGCGCGTTCACCACGGCGGCCGGTGCCCTCAAGGAGCACTCGCTCGCTGTGCGGCTGCCCACCGACGGCTGGAAGACGCTGGAGCTGACGGACGGCGTGGACCGGTCGAGGGAGCTGGCGGCCGGTCAGGGCCGGGCCTTCGGGCAGAACCACGTGCACGAGGTCCTCAACGAGTCCGAGGACGTGCACGCGATCTCCGTCCACGCCTACTACCCGCCGCTGCCGCGGATCCGCCGGTTCAGCCGCACCGGTGCCGTGCTCCGGCTGGAACAGACCGAGAGCCCCGAGGACTGGCAGTGAGCGAGAACCGAAGCACCGACGCCCCTGCCCCGGTGGGCATCGACGAGTTGCTGGAGCGGGTCAGGGCCGGCTACGACCGGATCGACGCGCGCGAGGCCGCCGCGGCGGCGGAGGCCGGGGCCCTGCTGGTGGACATCCGGTACGCGGCCCTCCGCGACCGGGACGGACTGATCCCGGGCGCGCTGGTCGTCGAACGCAACGAGCTGGAGTGGCGGCTCGACCCGCAGGGCAGCCACCGCGCGCCCGAGGCGGTCGGCCATGACCTCCCGGTCGTCGTCATCTGCAACGAGGGGTACGCCTCCAGCCTCGCGGTCGCCTCGCTGCGGCAACTGGGGCTGCACCGGGTCACCGACCTGATCGGCGGCTTTCAGGCGTGGCGCGCGGCGGGACTCCCGGTCGCCTCCACCTGACACCCGGCCCCCGCAACCTGGCAGCAGAAATCTGGCGCCCGGCACCTGAGCTCAGG
>NZ_JBHXJG010000224.1:0-11970 GCF_042723425.1 Streptomyces sp. NPDC058375
GCCCGGGCCCGGCCCCTGCCCGCCCGCCGGCCGCCTCCCCACCGGGCGGGCCGTCGCCTCGCCTGCCCGAGGTAGCCGCGCGGCTACGACGGGCGCGGCTCAGATGCGGCCGGCGGCCCACTCCAGGGCGGCGGAGACCCGGGTGTACACCCCGGGGCTGCCCGGGCGCCCGCAGCCGCTGCCCCAGGACACCAGGCCGATGAGGCGCCCACGGGCCACCAGCGGCCCGCCGCTGTCGCCCTGGCACGCGTCCCGGCCCCCCGCCGGATCGCCCGCGCAGAGCATCGCCGAGGCCTGGTACGTACCCTCCTGGCCTCCCGGGTAGGCCCGCGCGCAGTCGCTGTCGGGCAGGACCTGGATCCGCGCGGAGCGCAGCACGGAGGCGTAGGTGCCGCTTCCCGTCGTATCGCCCCAGCCGTAGACGTCCGCGGCGGTCCCGGCACGGTAGGCGGCGTCCCCGCTCCTGGCCATGGGGATCGTCCCGCCCTTCGGCAGGGCGCGGGACAGGGTCAGCACCGCGACGTCGCCGGCGTTGGAGTCGGGGTCGTACGCCGGGTTCACCCAGATGGACCGGACCGGGATCTCCCGGCCGCCGGAACCGCTCAGCCGCTCCCGGCCGGCGATGACCAGCAGGTCCTTCACCCGCTTCGCCGGTCCGCCGAGCGCCTCGTCACTCAGACAGTGGGCGGCCGTCAGGATCTTCGTGGGCGCCACGGCCACGCCGCCGCAGAACTGCCCCGAGCGTGCCCCTCCGAACCGGTCCCGGCTGGAGAGCGCCACGGCCCAGGGGCTGTCCGCCACCGGGGCGGGCTGTCCGCCGACGACGATGCTGTCCGCCACCGCCGCGGAGGGCGCGGCGAGGGGCAGCACGGCCGCGGCGGCGGTCAGGGCGAGCACCCCGGTCAGGGCACGGACGACGGGACGGGGCATGGAGGCTCCTGACGCTGAGGTGATAAACGTTTCACCCAGCGTGATCCAGCCGGTCCGCGTCCGCCCCCGGGGACACGCCGGAGGGCCCGGATCCCCTGGGGGGTTCCGGGCCCTCGGCCGGTGAAACTTCCACTATCCGGTATTCAGCGCTCCGGACTTCGGCGATCCAGTCGCGCGGCGATCTAGTCGAGATAGTCGCGCAGCACCTGGGAGCGCGACGGGTGGCGAAGCTTCGACATCGTCTTCGACTCGATCTGACGGATACGCTCACGCGTCACGCCGTAGACCTTGCCGATCTCGTCGAGCGTCTTCGGCTGACCGTCGGTGAGACCGAAACGCATCGAGACCACGCCGGCCTCACGCTCGGAGAGCGTGTCGAGCACCGAGTGAAGCTGCTCCTGGAGGAGCGTGAAGCTGACCGCGTCCGCCGGGACGACGGCCTCGGAGTCCTCGATCAGGTCACCGAACTCGCTGTCGCCGTCCTCGCCGAGCGGGGTGTGCAGCGAGATCGGCTCGCGGCCGTACTTCTGGACCTCGATGACCTTCTCGGGGGTCATGTCGAGTTCCTTGGCCAGCTCCTCCGGGGTGGGCTCGCGGCCCAGGTCCTGGAGCATCTGGCGCTGCACCCGCGCGAGCTTGTTGATGACCTCGACCATGTGCACCGGGATACGGATGGTGCGGGCCTGGTCGGCCATGGCGCGGGTGATCGCCTGACGGATCCACCAGGTGGCGTACGTGGAGAACTTGTAGCCCTTGGTGTAGTCGAACTTCTCGACCGCGCGGATCAGACCGAGGTTGCCCTCCTGGATCAGGTCCAGGAAGAGCATGCCGCGGCCGGTGTAGCGCTTGGCCAGGGAGACCACCAGCCGGAGGTTGGCCTCCAGGAGGTGGTTCTTGGCCCGGCGGCCGTCCTCGGCGATGATCTCCAGCTCACGCTTGAGCTTCGGAGCGAGCTTGTCGGCGTTCGCCAGCTTGTCCTCGGCGAAGAGACCGGCCTCGATGCGCTTGGCGAGTTCGACCTCCTGCTCGGCGTTGAGGAGGGGAACCTTGCCGATCTGCTTCAGGTAGTCCTTGACCGGGTCGGCGGTGGCGCCGGCGACGGCGACCTGCTGGGCAGGTGCGTCGTCCTCGTCGTCGTCGGAGAGGACGAAGCCCTTGTTCTCGCCCTCGCCCTCCTCTTCCTCACCCTTGCCGGCCTTGACTTCCTCGACCGGCTCGTCGCCGTCGAGGATCTCGTCGTCCTGCTTGCCGGACTTCTTCGCGGCGGTCTTCTTGGCCGCCGTCTTCTTCACGGCTGTCTTCTTGGCAGCGGTCTTCTTGGCCGCCGCCTTCTTTGCCGGAGCAGCCGCGACGGCGTCGTCGGCCACCGCGTCCGCACTCTCGGCCGCCGGGGCGGCGGTGGCCGCGACGGTCCTGGTCACGGTGGTCTTCGCCGCGACGGTCTTGGTGGCGGTGCGCTTGACCGGGCTCTTCGCTGCGACGCTCTTGCGGGCGCGCTTCGGCGACTCCGCGGCACTGACCATCAGCGTCACACCCTCTTCCTCGAGGATCTGGTTGAGGCTGCGCAGAACGTTCTTCCACTGGGTTGGCGGAATCTGGTCAGCCTCGAAGGCCCGACGCACGTCATCGCCGGCGATCTGCCCATCAGCCTTTCCCCGCTCGATGAGCGCCATCACAGACTCGGACTCGGCGATCTCCGGCGGGAGCGTACGGGATGTGCTGGCCGACACGAACAACCTCTCGGAACGATGGAAACGGCTTCCGGCCCTGCCCTGGAGGGGGCTGGAACCGACGACCGCCGACTGGGGATGTCGTCGACGGCGCGGGTTTGGCCTCAGAACTGAAACAGCGTGCCCAAGGGCTGCTGTATTCCTTCCGCTGCGCTCACCTCTTAGGTCATCGCGCTGCTTCGAGGAGTGTTACGGCCAATACGCGTGGCCCGAGTCACACCTCATTCGCGACGAACGGGATGAAAGGTCGCATCCCCCTCCATTGTGCCGCCGGACCTGTGCGGCCCGGCGGCATCGGGCCCACACGTCCCGGCCTCGCCCCGGTCAGTGCTCGCGCGGCGCGGGGACCACCCGCTCGACGTCGGGGTGGACGACGAGCAGTTGACGCATGGCCGTCTCGGCGGCCCCGGCATCGCCCGACGCCAGGGCGTCCGCGATACGCGCGTGGTGGGCGAGCGAGGCCTCGCCGGGACGGTCACAACCGGTGACGGGACCGCCGGAGACATGGAGGGCGGCCGAGACGATGCCGGAAAGGTGTTCGAGCATCCGGTTGCCCGCGGCCTGGATGAGCAGGGCGTGGAACTCCGCGTCGGCACGGGAGAAGGTGATCGCGTCCCCCTGCCCCATCGCGTGCCCCATGATCTCCACCATGTCGCCGAGCCGCTGCTGGAGGTCGTCCCTGCCGTGCCCGGCCGCGAGGCGGGCCGCGAGCGGTTCGATGGTCCAGCGGAGCTCGGCCAGCTCACGACGCTGGTCGTCACGCTGGGGACCGAAGGCCCGCCATTCGATGATGTCGGGATCCAGGAGGTTCCAGTCGCTGACCGGGCGGACCCTCGTCCCCACATTGGGGCGCGCGCTGACCAGCCCCTTGGCTTCGAGGACGCGCAGGGATTCGCGTACGACGGTACGGGAGACCTCGAACCGCTGGCCGATCTCCTCGGGAACGAGGGGGCGGTCCGCGCCGAGGTCACCGGAAACGATCATCTGGCCCAGCTGCTGGACGAGTTGGCCGTGGAGACCGCGTCCCCGGCTGGCCGAACCCCGTCGGCTCGCCCGTCCCAGCTCGGAATCGGCACCGCCCCAGGCCCGGGTGGCGGCACGCTCGCCGGCCGACGCCTCCGTATAGGGGTAGCGGTCGAGTTCGCCCGAGCCGGCCAGGCCGGAATCGGCGGAGCGGGCGGCGGTCATCATGGTGTGCGCAAGGGTACTCACGCATCCTTTGTCGGCGCGGCTCGCCCACCCCTTGAGGTCTTTGGTGAAAAGCACACGAAAGGGTGATCGGCGCTCGCTCCGCAATTGACGCCATATCCACACAAATCAGTCATTTCTCAGGGAGTTGCGGGCTCCTCTCCTCGACGCGGGACGGCGGCGATCACCAACGTGCCCTTCCGCGAAGGCTGGTGAACAGATATGCGCAGATCAGGGCTGACAACGACAGGGCGAGTGCGGTCCCGACGGGCTGCGCCACCACCCGCGCGACGGCCAGGATCCAGTGGTCCGCCTCCTGCGGCAGCTGCCACCCGGCCAGTTCGCGCAGTCGGCCCGGGAGGCCGGCGACCGAACGCGCGGACGGCACCGCGAAGATCTTCTGCACCAGCGGAACGACGAGCACCGGTACGGCCAGCACCGCGGCGATGCCCGCCCCGGCCACCCGGAAGACGCCGGCGGCCAGCAGCCCCGCCCAGGCGCAGCCGACGCTCAGGCCGGCCCAACTCACCCCCAGCGCAAAGGTGTTCGAAGGGACCTCGATCAAGTCCGGTCCGTACACGAGCCGGAGGCTCTGCGCTCCGCACACCAGGGCCAGGCCCGCGAGCACCAGGGCGAAGCCCGCGGTCACGGTGAGCTTGGCCAGCAGCAGCCCGAGCCGCCGGGGCACGGTGCCGCGAGCGGCGGCGAGAGCGGGATAGCGGAACTCGTCCCCGAAGGACAGCGCGCCCAGCAGGCCCGCGCCGAGCGCGGCGGGAGGGAGCGGCAGCAGAGCGGGCCAGGCGGCGAGCACGCGGGGAAGCGCGGTGCCGTCGGTGCGGGCGAGCAGGACGGACACGGCGGCCGACACCACCAGAACGGCCGCCATGATCATGGTCGTTGTCCGGACGCCGAGCGAGCGTCGCAGTTCGTACCGGAGGGGGCGCAGGGGGCCGCGCGCGGGACGTACCCGGATCGGGGGCGGCAGCTCGGACAGGGCGGCGGCCGCATCGCCCCGCTCCGCTCCCCCGGCTCCGGCCCCGGCCTCCGCGGGGGTGGCGGGTCCGGTGTCGCCGATCTCGTCGGCGAGCCGGTGCACGGGGACGCCGTGCCGGTAGGCGGTGTCGCCGATCTCCGCGCAGTTGCTGCCGTACACCGTCAGTCGGCCGCTCGCTTCCTCGACCACCTCGACGGAGCGCTGCGCGGCTCGGGCCTCCCGGCTGACCACGGCCGCCAGCCGGGCCGCGTGCGGGGTGCGGACGGCGACCCGGGCCCGGAGCCGGGTGCGGGCGAAGTCGGTGACGTCCTGGTCGGCGACGAGGCGTCCACCGCCGATGGTGACGACGCGATCGGCGGTGCGGGCCGCCTCCTTGGGGTCGCCGGTGGTGTGGAGGACCGTGCCGCCCTGGGCCGCGTGCGCGCGCAGCAACCCGTACAGCCAGCTGTTCTCCCGTGGGGACAGCCCCTCCGCCGGTTCGTCCAGGATCAGGGTGTGGGGGTCTCCGAGGAGGGCGGAGGCGAGGCCGAGCCGGCGGTCCATTCCCACCGAGAGGGTGCCCAGGCGCTGGTCCCCGAGGCCGGCGAGACCGACGACCTCCAGCACCTCGTCGGCCCGGGTGGCGGGCACGCCCGCGGCCGCGCAGAGCATACGGAGCTGGCCCCGGGCGGTCCGGGACGGATGGCCCGGTACGTCACCGAGCAGCACGCCCACTTCCCGTGCCGGGTGGGCGATGCGGTGCAGTGGCCGTCCCCGGAAGTAGGCGACGCCCCGCCCGGCGTCCAGTTCGAGCATCAGCCGCAGGGCCGTGGTCTTGCCCGAGCGGGGGGCGCCCAGCAGGGCCGTGACACGGCCGGGGGGAGCCTCGAAGGTCAGATCGTTCACGGCGGGCGGGGCGTCGCGACGGGGGGTGCTGGTGAGTCCGATGGCCTGAAGCATCGCTTCTCTCGCGTCTCTCGCGGAAGGTGAGACCGCTCGGCGGCAAGGGGGTACCGCAGCAACATAACGCGACATTTCAGACTTTTGGTGCAGGGGCGGGCCGACAGGCGTTCCGCAGGGCCATCGCGGTGGAATGCCCGGTGGCTCAGACCTCGGGTCGCAGCATCGGCGGATTGAGCACCGTGGCCGACCCGGATCGGAACAACTGCGCGGGCCGGCCGCCCTGCCGCGTGGTCGTCCCACCGGAAGGCACCAGGAATCCGGGCGTTCCGGTGACCTTGCGGTGGAAGTTACGGGGATCGAGGACCACGCCCCACACCGCTTCGTACACCCGGCGCAGCTCGCCGACCGTGAACTCCGGCGGGCAGAACGCCGTGGCCAGCGAGGAGTATTCGATCTTGGAGCGGGCCCGCTCCACCCCGTCGGCCAGGATCCGCGCGTGGTCGAAGGCCAGCTCAGCCGCCTGATCGCCCTCCCGCCCGGTGCCGGGGTGCAGCAGATCCTCGACCGGCGCCCAGCGCGCACTGTTGGCGTCACCGCCCGCCCGGGGCGCGGGAAGGTCCGGTGCGAGGGCGAGATGGGCGACGCTGACCACCCGCATCCGGGGGTCGCGCGCCGGATCGCCGTAGGTGGCCAGCTGCTCCAGATGTGCGCCGTTGCCCGCGGCCGGTTTCGCCGGGTCGTGCGCGCAGAGGCCTGTTTCCTCCACGAGCTCCCGCGCTGCCGCGGACTCCAGGTCCTCGTCCAGCCTGACGAAACCACCGGGCAGCGCCCATCGGCCCTGGAACGGGGTCTCTCCGCGGCGGACGACCAGCGCGCAGAGCGCGTGACGGCGCACGGTGAGCACGACCAGGTCGACGGTGACTGCGAAGGGCGGGAAGGTCGACGGGTCGTAGGGCGGCATGCCGCGATCATAGTCGTCTGCCTGACGATAAACACTCCCTTCAGCATGCTCGTGATCGGTCCATGTCTCACGGTTCGGAATGCGTCGCGGCGCAGGGGGCCACCGTGGGATCGGAGCGGCCGTTCAGTGGGACAGTCGGTCATGCCTATGACCAACCCGTGGCTCGCCGGCCCGTCCCCGAAGAAGCGTCTGGATCGAGAGCGTCTGGAGGAGCGGATACTCAACCTGCTGTCGTCGCAGAACATGTGCGTGCTCGCGACGGCGGGTCCGGAAGGGCCGCTCGCGACGCCGGTGCGGTACTTCCACCTCGACTTCGCGGTGATGTTCAGCACCGCCCCCGGGTCGCCGAAGATGCGGAACCTGGCCTCGGACGCCCGGGTGTCGGTGGGAGTTTTCGCTCCGCTGGTCGGGCAGGCCAGCAGCCGAGGGGCCCAACTCTTCGGGCGTGCCCGTCTGCTGTCCGAGAAGGACCGGGATTTCGAGCACTACTGGCCTGCGTTCCGCTGGCAGTCCGACCATGTCGAGCGGTCGCGTTCGCTCGACGAGCCCCCGTCGGGTCCTCTCGTGGTTCTCGAGGCTCAACGGATCGTCTACACGGAACACTGGCTGCGGCGCGAGGGGTTCGCGCCGCGTCAGTTCTGGACCAGGCGGGGCGAGGGCACGGATCCCGGGGCCGAAGGCACGGACCCCGGCCGGCCGGCAGGCTAGCCGGACGGCTTTCGCCTGCCCCTTCACCGGCTCCCACGCCGATTCCTCGGCCGGGCAGGGTCCAGTTCATCGTCGCGTCCTGCTGCCGCGCCGGCCGTACCGCCGGGCGTCGCGTGTCCGCCGCCCGGTCACCGGGGTCCGGGGGCGGGCCGAGCCGGATGACGCCTTCCCGCGCTCGGTGCCCGGAGGCCGAGGAGCGCGCCCTCGGCGCCCGCCCCCGCCGGGCAGCGGGCGGACCTTGCGGACGTGCAGGGGAACGGCACCCCGGTCGGCGACGGTGTCCACCACCGCATCCGCGGCTTCGGCGCCGACGCCCGTGTCCTCTTCGGCCGCCTCGCGCAGGCACCGGCGCAGAGCCTCCGGATCGAGCCCCTCGTTGCAGGCCCGGTGCAGCAGTTGGGCGAACGTGTAGTCGGGATCGGCGCGCAGCGCCAGGGCCAGGGCGACCCGCGCGCCCGGCTCGTCGCCGGTGGACCAGGAGACCCAGCCCGCCAGGGTGAGCGGAGCGGCGGCGTGCTCGCCGTACGGTCCGACGCAGCGCCGCGCCAGCGTCCGCCACAGCCGCAGGGCCGCTTGGGCTTCCGGCCCCTCCATCCAGGCGGCGGCCCTGTCCCGGGTCTCGCGGTCCTGGAGCCCGAGGATGAGGGCGGCGGCCTCGTCGGAGTCGATCAACTGGTCGTCCCCGGCGTCCGAGAGCGCGGGGGGCGCGGGCTGTGCCTCCTCGATGCGGTCCATGAGCGTGCGCGCCAGCCGGAGGGTCTCCGCCGCGACCTCCCGCCTGGCCCGCTCGTCGAGAAGCCTCGGCAGCAACGCCGGCCCGACCCTGTCCAGGGCCTTCTCCTGCGCCCGCACGGCTACCGGGGTCCGCAGGGGCTGGAGCCGCGCTTCCATGTCGCGCAGCGTGCCCCGGACGTGGACGCCCGCGTAGGTGGCGGCCGCGGCCATCACCGTAGTGCCGGGCATGGCCAGGGGATTTCCCTGGTCGGGGCAGCATCGGGGGTCGGGACAGCAGTAGGACCAGTAACGGCCGTCGGAGATGCAGAGGGCTTCGAGGACGGGCACGTCGAGCGCTCCGCACGCCGTGCGCAGACGTTGCGCGAACGGCCTGAGCCGCTCCATCGTCTGCCGGCCGCCCGCACCGTCCGGCGAGTCCTGGCAGAAGAAGAGGACGATCGCGTCGGGCCGTCCTTCACGGCGCTCGCTCCCCGAGACCAGGCACTCCGCCAACTGGTCGGCGACCGGCCCCCATTCGCCGGGCGCCTGCGGAATTCCGAGGCGGAGCCGGCCGCCGAACCGGCCCCGGCCGCCGTGCAGGGCGACCATCACGACGCTGTCGTTGGGATAGAAGCCCATGAGATACGGGAGGGCGTCGGCGAGCTCGGCGGGGCCGCGCAGGGTGATCTGCTGTTCCCCGGCGGGGCCGGTGGATTCGTGGTGCTTGTTCATGGCTCGACGGTCCCGCGCCCCGCCGAATCCCGCGACCCCTGTGGATAACGTTATCCACAGGCTCGCGTCGTCGTTCGCGGTTTGTCGTGGTCATCGGGTTGCATGGGGGCATGACCAACGCAGATCGTGCAGCGCTCAGGGCTTCGGCCGATTCCGTCCTCGCCCGCCTGGTGGGCGATGCCACCGGTACGGCCGTGCTGCGCGAGGACCAGTGGGTGGCCATCGAGGCGCTCGTCGCCGACAAGCGCAGGGCGCTGGTCGTGCAGCGCACCGGCTGGGGCAAGTCCGCCGTCTACTTCGTGGCGACGTCGCTGCTCCGCGCGCAGGGCAGCGGCCCGACCGTGATCGTCTCACCGCTGCTTGCGCTGATGCGCAACCAGGTCGCGGCTGCCGCCCGGGCCGGGATCAGCGCCCGCACGATCAACTCGTCCAACACCGAGGAGTGGGAAAGCGTCCAGGCCGAGGTGGCGGCGGGCGAGGTCGACGTCCTGCTGGTGAGCCCCGAACGGCTCAACAACCCCGACTTCCGCGACCAGGTGCTGCCGAAGCTGGCTGCGGCGACCGGGCTCCTGGTGGTCGACGAGGCCCACTGCATCTCCGACTGGGGGCACGACTTCCGGCCCGACTACCGGCGGCTGCGGACGATGCTCGCCGATCTGCCGACCGGGGTGCCGGTGCTCGCCACCACCGCCACGGCCAATGCCCGCGTGACGGCGGACGTCGCGGAGCAGCTGGGCACCGGGGCCGGCACCGACGCACTGGTCCTGCGGGGGCCGCTGGACCGGGAGAGCCTGAGCCTGAGCGTGCTGCGACTGCCGGGTGCGGCGCACCGGCTGGCCTGGCTGGGCGACCATCTCGGTGAACTTCCCGGCTCCGGCATCATCTACACGCTCACCGTGGCGGCGGCCGAGGAGGTCACCGCCTATCTGCGCCAGAACGGGCACCCGGTGGCCTCGTACACCGGGCGGACCGAGAACGCCGACCGACAGCAGGCCGAGGACGATCTGCTGGCCAACCGGGTCAAGGCGCTGGTCGCCACGTCCGCGCTGGGCATGGGGTTCGACAAGCCCGACCTCGGTTTCGTCGTGCATCTGGGCTCTCCTTCCTCCCCCATCGCCTACTACCAGCAGGTCGGGCGTGCGGGGCGCGGGGTGGAGCATGCCGAGGTGCTGCTGCTCCCCGGCAAGGAGGACGAGGCGATCTGGCAGTATTTCGCCTCCGTCGCCTTTCCTCCCGAGGAGCAGGTGCGGCGCACCCTGGACGTTCTGGCCCACGCGGAGCGGCCCCTCTCGCTCCCCGCTCTGGAGCCTCTGGTCGATCTGCGCAGGACCCGGCTGGAGACGATGCTCAAGGTGCTGGACGTCGACGGCGCCGTGAAGCGCGTCAAGGGCGGCTGGACCTCCACCGGCACTCCCTGGGTCTACGACGCCGAGCGCTATGCCTGGGTCGCCCGGCAGCGGGAGGCCGAGCAGCAGGCCATGCGCGACTACGCCTCGACGACGGCGTGCCGGATGGAGTTCCTGCGGCTGCGCCTGGACGACGAGGAGGCCGCGCCCTGCGGTCGCTGTGACAACTGCGCGGGCGCCCGCTTCGACGACAAGGTCTCCACCGCCGCCCTGGACGGAGCGCGCACCGAGCTGGGCCGGCCCGGTGTCGAGGTCGAGCCCCGCAAGATGTGGCCCACCGGTCTGCCCGCGGTGGGCATCGAGCTCAAGGGGCGTATCCCCGCGGGCGAACTGTCCTTCACCGGCCGGGCGCTCGGCCGGCTCTCCGACATCGGCTGGGGCAACCGGCTGCGCCCCATGCTCGCCGCGCAGGCCCCGGACGCTCCGGTGCCGGACGACGTCACGAACGCCGTGGTCACCGTGCTCGCCGACTGGGCGAAGGGGCCTGGCGGTTGGGCCTCCGGCGCGGCGGACGCCGCTCCGCGGCCGGTCGGCGTGGTGACCGTCGCCTCCCGCCGCATGCCGCAACTGGTCGAATCGCTCGGCCGGCGCATCTCCGAGATCGGCCGGATGCCCCTGCTCGGGACGGTTTCCTACGCGCCGGGCTCGGAGGAGGCGCGGATGTCCCAGACCAACAGCGCCCAGCGGGTGCGGGCGTTGCACGAGGCTTTGGTCGTGGAGCCGGAGCTGGCGGCGGCGTTGGCGGCGGCCGACGGCCCCGTTCTGCTGGTGGACGATCTGTCGGACACCGGCTGGACCCTGGCCGTGGCGGGGCGTCTGCTGCGGCGGGCCGGAGCCCAGGGGGTGTTTCCGCTGGTCCTCGCGGTTCAGGGGTGACAGGGGGAGTCATCCCGGGCGGGTCTGGGCAGGGATATCAGTGTCATTCCGGCTGATTCCCGTCAGCCGCAGTAATTGCTCGTTGCCGCCTGCCGGTAGGCCAGGGAGGATGGGAAGCGCCCCCGCACAGTTCTCGTCGGGCCCGGAAGGGCTGTGCCGCGGCGCGCCCTCACTCGACCCTGCCCGCACCGTGGGCGCGTAGCGAAGGGAGGACCGTGACCTTCGGATTCGCCCCGACCACAGCCACTTCGACAGCGGCGTCCGCGGTTTCCGCAGACTCCGTCAACCGCCTTGCCCGAATGCTCGAACCAGCGGAGTGGGCCTCGGCGGGGATACCCCTGCTGCGCAGCCCCCGGGAGGTCGTCGGCGGGCTGCACTCCCGCCACCGGCCGACTCCGGCCACCGCCGTGGTCGCGGTCCTCGACCATGAGGAACGGCTCACGGCGAGCGCCTCGTTCGCCCGCCGGGCGACAGTGCCCGCGGACGGCTGGGAGTTCCGCAACGCCCTGTTGGCGCAGTTGCGGCGGGTCATCCCGCACGATCTGCGCCGCCGCACTCCGGTCCGTACGGCCGTACTCCTCTACTGCCGTGACGGCGACGAGCGGTGGACCGAGGAGGACGGTGCGTGGATGTGGGGCCTCAGGGACGCCTGCACGCTGCACGGGCTGCGCTGCGGTGCCTACATCACGCTCACCCGCGGGGGCTGGCAGGTGCTCGGTGAGGGAAGGGGCGGGCGGCGGCCCAGTTCGCTGTCGGAGCCCTCGCTCCTGGCCGACACCGTCGCCGACCACCTGGCCGCCCCGACCCGCTCGGGCGGCGGAGCGGTGGAGGCACTGCGCCGCACCGCGG
>NZ_JBHXJG010000225.1:0-11881 GCF_042723425.1 Streptomyces sp. NPDC058375
GGTGACATCCGGACGCCCCGATGACGCCGAACGGCCCGGTGGCCCCCGGCCGTTCGCGAGGGGGTCACCGGGCCGTTCGGGCGGGATGCCTCACCCGTGCCAGGACCGCCACAGCGACGCGTACGCGCCGTCCGCCGCCACCAGCTCGTCGTGGCTGCCCAGTTCGCTGATCCGGCCGTCCTCCACGACCGCGATCACATCCGCGTCGTGCGCGGTGTGCAGCCGGTGCGCGATCGCCACCACCGTACGGCCCTCCAGCACCCGGGCCAGCGAACGCTCCAGATGGCGGGCGGCCCGCGAGTCCAGCAGGGAGGTCGCCTCGTCCAGCACCAGCGTGTGCGGATCGGCCAGCACGAGACGGGCCAAGGCGATCTGCTGCGCCTGCGCCGGGGTCAGCGTGAACCCGCCCGAGCCGACCTCGGTGTCCAGCCCCTTCTCCAGGGCCTTCGCCCAGCCGTCCGCGTCGACCGCGGCCAGCGAGGCCCACAGCTCCGCGTCCTTCGCCCCGTCACGGGCCAGCCGGAGGTTGTCCCGGAGCGAACCGACGAAGACGTGGTGCTCCTGGTTGACCAGGGCCACCTGCTCGCGGACCCGCTCCGCCGTCATCCGCGAAAGCTCCGCCCCGCCGAGCGTCACCTCACCGGTGCGCGGCGCGTAGATCCCCGCCAGCAACCGCCCCAGCGTGGACTTGCCCGCGCCGGACGGGCCGACCAGCGCGAGCCGGGTGCCCGGAGCCACGTCGAGCGACACCTTGTGCAGGACGTCGACGCCTTCCCGGTACCCGAAGCGGACGTCGTCCGCCCGTACGTCCCGGCCCACCGGGCCCACCCCGGCATCGCCCGCGTCCGGCTCGATCTCCCGGACGCCGACCAGCCGGGCCAGCGACACCTGGGCCACCTGGAGCTCGTCGTACCAGCGCAGGATCAGACCGATCGGGTCGACCATCATCTGGGCCAGCAGTGCGCCCGTCGTCAGCTGCCCGACCGTGATCCAGCCCTCCAGCACGAACCAGCCGCCGAGCAGCAGGACCGCGCCGAGGATCGTCACGTACGTCGCGTTGATGACGGGGAACAACACCGAGCGCAGGAACAGCGTGTACCGTTCCCACGCCGTCCATTCGGTGATCCGCCGGTCCGACAGCGCCACCCGGCGGCCGCCGAGGCGGTGCGCCTCCACGGTCCGCCCGGCGTCCACGGTCTCCGCGAGCATCGCGGCGACGGCGGCGTAACCGGCGGCCTCCGAGCGGTACGCGGAGGGGGCCCGGCGGAAGTACCAGCGGCAGCCCACGATCAGCACCGGCAGCGCGATCAGCACGGCCAGCGCCAGCGGGGGAGCGGTCACGGCCATCGCGCCGATCAGCAGACCGGCCCACACGATGCCGATCGCCAGCTGCGGCACGGCCTCGCGCATCGCGTTCGCCAGCCGGTCGATGTCCGTGGTGATCCGGGACAGCAGATCGCCCGTCCCGGCCCGCTCCAGCACCCCTGGCGGCAGCCCGACGGACCGGACGAGGAAGTCCTCCCGCAGGTCCGCGAGCATCTCCTCGCCCAGCATCGCCCCGCGCAGCCGCATGGAGCGGGTGAACACGACCTGGATGACCAGCGCGACCGCGAAGATCGCGGCCGTACGCTCCAGATGCAGGTCGGTGTCGCCGGCGGACAGGTCCTCGACCAGCCCGCCCAGCAGATACGGTCCGGTGATCGAGGCGATCACCGCCACCGCGTTGACCGCGATCAGGACGGTGAACGCCCTGCGGTGCCGACGCAGCAGACTCCGTACGTAACTCCGCACGGTCGTCGGCGTGCCCACGGGCAGCGTCGTCGCCGACTCCGGTGCCGCGGGGTCGTACGCCGGGGGTGCGACGCCGATCATGCCCTCTCCTCGACTTCCTGGACGCTCTTCAAAGCGGGTTCCTGGGCGCTCTTCATGGCGGGGACGGACGCGATGTCCGCCGCCGCCTCCTCCTCGTCGGTCTCCCGGGTGACGACCGCCCGGTAGCGCGGTTCGGTGCGGAGCAGCTCGCGGTGGTTCCCCACGGCGACCACAGCGCCCTCGTGGACGAGCACCACCCGGTCGGCGGCGTCGAGCAGCAGCGGCGACGAGGCGAACGCCACCGTCGTACGTCCCCGGCGCAGTTCCGCGATCCCGGCGGCGACCCGCGCCTCGGTGTGCGAGTCGACCGCGGAGGTCGGCTCGTCCAGCACCAGTGCCTCCGGGTCGGTGACCAGCGACCGGGCGAGTGCGAGGCGCTGGCGCTGGCCGCCGGACAGGGACCGGCCCCGCTCGGTGATCCGGGTCCGCATCGGGTCGCCGTCGTTGTCGGCGGACGCCTGCGCGAGGGCGCTCAGCACGTCACCGCACTGGGCCGCCTCCAGCGCCGCGTCCGCGGTGACCAGGCCCGAGGACGGTACGTCGAGCAGCTCCCGGAGCGTGCCGGACAGCAGCACCGGGTCCTTGTCCTGGACCAGCACCGCGGCCCGTGCGGCGTCCAGGGGGATCTCGTCCAGGGCGACCCCGCCGAGCAGCACCGACGGGATCGCGGCATCCGCTTCCCCGGGCTCCCCGGACTCCGCGTGCCCGCCGAGCCGTTCGGCCAGCCGGCCCGCCTCGTCCGGGTCGCCGCAGACGACGGCCGTGAACCGCCCCCGCGGGGCCATCAGTCCGGTCGCCGGGTCGTACAGGTCACCGGTCGGCGTCACACCTTCGACGGTGGCGTCCCGCGAGCTGCGGTGCAGCGACAGCACTCGCACCGCACGCTGTGCGGAGGGCCGTGAGAAGGAGTACGCCATCGCGATCTCCTCGAAGTGACGCAAGGGGAACAGCATCAGGGTCGCCGCGCTGTAGACGGTGACGAGCTGGCCGACGTCGATGCGGCCGTCCCGGGCGAGCGTCGCCCCGTACCAGACCAGGGAGATCAGCAGGATGCCCGGCAGCAGCACCTGCACGGCCGAAATCAGCGCCCACATCCGGGCCGAGCGCACGGCCGCCCGGCGGACCTCCTGGGAGGCGCGGCGGTAGCGGCCGAGGAACAGCTCCTC
Organism: Streptomyces sp. NPDC058375; assembly: GCF_042723425.1. Lineage (NCBI taxonomy): Bacteria > Bacillati > Actinomycetota > Actinomycetes > Kitasatosporales > Streptomycetaceae > Streptomyces > Streptomyces sp. NPDC058375. Next base: position 3,039 of record NZ_JBHXJG010000225.1, read on the forward strand.
GCCGCCGATGCCGCGCAGCACTCGCAGTCCGGCGACGGTGTCCGAGGCCAGCTCGGTGGCCTTGCCCGCCTTCTCGCGCTGCTCGTCGGCGCGGCGGGTGGCGCGCGGCAGCAACGGCAGCACGGCCAGGGCGAGCACCGGCATGGCGAGCGCCACCATCAGGCCGAGGGACGGGAGGTAGATCGCCAGGCCGACGCAGATCAGCACGAGGGCGGTGGCCGCGGCGGCGAAGCGGGAGAGCGCCTCGACGAACCAGCCGATCTTCTCCACGTCTCCGGTCGACACGGCCACGACCTCACCGGCCGCGACCCGGCGGGTCAGCGCGGAACCCAGCTCGGCGGTCTTGCGAGCGAGCAGCTGCTGGACCCGCGCGGCGGCGGTGATCCAGTTGGTCACCGCGGTCCGGTGGAGCATGGTGTCGCCGACGGCGATCAGCACACCGAGGGCCACGATGAGGCCGCCCGCGAGCGCGAGCCGCCCCCCGGAGCGGTCGATGACGGCCTGGACGGCGAGCCCCACGGTGACCGGCAGACCGGCGATGGCCAGCTGGTGCAGCAGCCCCCAGGAGAGTGACTTCAGCTGCCCCGCGAGCTGATTGCGCCCGAGCCAGAACAGGAAGCGGGGGCCCGAACGGACATCGGGGTCGCCGGGATCCGAATACGGAAGGTCGCGAATCTGCATGACGTCCCAGGGCTCGTGAAACGGAGATCCGGACGGACCTCGAAGAACGGGGTGACGTGCAAGGCTCCCTGTTCGTCCCGTTCCGGGGCAACCGGTTTTCCTCCGGCCCTCCGCCGCCCTGCGGGGTTCCGGGCCGGGCAGGCCCGGAACCCCGGGAACGTCACTCCGCGGGCTTCTCGGAGTCCATGCCGGGCCGGGCCTTCTTCCACTCGCCCCGGGTGAAGTCCGGGATCGGCAGCGGCGCGCCCTTGGCCTTGATGGAGAGGTGGCTCAGCGGCACGGGGGCCGTCCAGGTCGCCGCGTCGTACACGTCGAAGTCGGGGACCAGCCCGAGCCGCATGCACTGCATCAGCCGGAAGACCATCATGTAGTCCATGCCGCCGTGCCCGCCCGGCGGATTGGCGTGCTCCTTCCAGAGCCAGTGGTCCCACTCGGCGTACTTCTTGAAGTCGTCCCACTGGTGGTCCGTGTTCGTGGGCTCCAGGTAGATGCGCTCCGGGTAGTCCTCGAACACGCCCCGCGTACCGCCGAGGCTGTTGATACGGGAGTAGGGGTGCGGGGACGACACGTCGTGCTCCAGGCGGATCACCCGCCCCTTGGCCGTCTGGACGAGGCTGATCGTCCGGTCGGCCCCGATGTACGACTCCTTCCAGCTAGGGTCGCCGGGCGGCATGTGCTCCTCGCGGTACGCGGCGAGGCCGAGGGCGGGCGTGCCGATGCTCGTGATGCTCACGGCCCGGTCGCCCCGGTTGACGTCCATGTAGTTGGCGACGGGACCGAAGCCGTGGTTGGGGTAGAGGTCACCGCGCAGCCGGGTGTGCCACAGCCGCCGCCACGGGCCCTCGTAGTAGTCGGGGTCGAACATCAGCTCGCGCAGATCGTGGTTGTAGGCCCCCGCGCCGTGCTGCAGTTCGCCGAAGAGACCGGCGTGCGCCATGCGCAGCACCCGCATCTCGTTCTTGCCGTAACAACAGTTCTCCAGCTGCATGCAGTGCCGCCGGGTGCGCTCGGAGAGGTCGACGAGCTGCCAGAGCTCCTCCAGCCGCATCGCGATCGGGCATTCCACGCCGACGTGCTTGCCGTTCAGCATCGCCGCCTTCGCCATGGGGAAGTGCAGCTCCCACGGCGTCACCACGTAGACGAAGTCGATGTCCCCGCGCTTGCAGAGGTTCTCGTAGTCGTGCTCGTCCTTGGCGTAGATCGCCGGGGCGGGCTGACCGGCGGCCGTCACCTTCTTGGCGGCCTTCTCCGCCTTGTCCCGGACCGTGTCGCAGACCGCCTTGACCTGGACGCCCGGGACGGCGAGGAAGAGATCGATCATGCTGTCGCCGCGGTTGCCGAGGCCGATGATGCCGACCCGGACCGTGGAGCGCCGCTCGAAGGGCACGCCCGCCATGGTGCGGCCCTGCCGGGCGGGAGCGGTGGCGACTGCCTCCGCGGCGGCGACGGCTTCGGGGGCACTCGCCCCGGCCGCCGACGCGGTTCCGCCGCCCAGTGCGCCGAGGCCGATCCCGGCACCGGCCACGCCCGCCGTGGTCCACAGCACCGAACGGCGGCTGGGATCCTGCCGCTTCGCCTCGTCGGCGGTGCCGCTGTGCGGGGGTATGTCCTGCGGTTCCGGTGCGGGCCGGGCGTCGTCGTTCATCGAGCCTCCAGGTGGGGTTTGGGGGTTCAGACGGTGCGCGAGCACGCCCGGTCCCGCCGTACGGATACGGGCGGCGGGACCGGGGCTCGGTAAGGACCCTGGAGGGTGAGGCTGATGGTGCGCAAGGGAAGTATTTGGACTCTTGTCCTCAAACCTTGGACTTTTCTCACGGCACGCCGAAGCCCCGACTGGTGCAACCAATCGGGGCCGCGAAACGCTCATCTGTGCAGGCCGGCGGGGGTGTTGGCGCCCGCCGTCACCGACTCATGGGAGAGTCGGCCGGGTGGCGTGTTCCAGTTCGATCAGCGCCGAGCGGTACGGGTGCCCGGTGGCGCGTTCCATGCCGATCTCGCACATCCGGTTCGCCGACAGGTAGGCGTCGTAGGGGCGGCGGTCGACCTCGGCGGCTTCCTTGGCCGTCGCCGAGTCGGTCAACTCCTTGTGGAGCATGCCCCGGTCGCCCGCGAACGCGCAGCATCCCGCGTCGTCCGGGACAACGACCTCCTCCGCGCAGGCCGCCGCCAGGGCGCGCAACTGGCCGACGTCACCCAGGTGTTCCATCGAACAGGTCGGATGCAGGACCGCAGAGCCGGCCGTCCGGAACACGGTCAGATGCGGCAGCAGCTCCTCGGCCGCCCACACCAGCGAGTCCACGACGGTCAGTTCGCGGTGCAGCGCCCGGTTGTCCTCGGTGAGGTAGGGCACCACCTCCTCGGCGATGCCGAGCGTGCACGAGGAGGCGTCCACGACCAGCGGCAGCGCCCCGCCCGCCGTCCAGCCCCATGCCGCCTCCACGATGCGGTTCGCCATGATCCTGTTGCCCGCGTCGTACCCCTTGGAGTGCCAGATCGTCGCGCAGCACGTCCCCGTGACGTCCTCGGGGATCCACACCGGCTTGCCGGCCCGCCCGGAGACGGCGACGACCGCCTCGGCCAGGGAGAGTCCGGGGCCGGCGTCGCCACCGTCCGACCCGGCGAAGATGCGGTTGACGCAGGCCGGGTAGTAGACCGCACTCGCCCCGACACGGGAGGTGGGCGGCGGCCGCCGGGCCGCCGCACCGGGGATCTGCGGCAGCCACTCCGGTACGAGATCGGGGCGCACGGCCTTGCGGGCGAGCCGCGTCACGGCCTGCAGCGGCCCGTCACCCACCCGGTCCCCGACCATGTCGGCCGCCGCCACGGCGAGCCGCGCCGAGGCCTCGACCGCGCGGAAGTTCTTCGCGGTGAGCGCGGCGACCCGCTCCTCGCGCGGGGTGTGCCTGCGGTGCCGGAAGCCCTTCATCATCGCCCCGGTGTCGATGCCGACCGGGCAGGCGAGTTTGCAGGTGGAATCCCCGGCACAGGTGTCCACGGCGTCGTATCCGTACGCGTCGAGGAGGCCGGACTCCACCGGTGAGCCGTCGCTCTGGCGCATCATCTCCCGGCGCAGCACGATCCGCTGGCGCGGAGTGGTCGTCAGATCCTCGCTGGGGCAGGTCGGTTCGCAGAAGCCGCACTCGATGCACGGGTCGGCGACCGCCTCCACCTTCGGAATGGTCTTCAGGCCCCGCAGATGGGCTCGCGGATCCCGGTCCAGGACGATGCGCGGGGCGAGCACCCCTGCGGGATCGATGACCTGCTTGGTCCGCCACATCAGCTCGGTGGCGCGCGGACCCCACTCCCGCTCGAGGAACGGCGCGATATTGCGTCCGGTGGCGTGTTCCGCCTTGAGCGACCCGTCGAACCGGTCCACCACCAGGGCGCAGAACTCCTGCATGAACGCGTCGTACCGGGCCACGTCGGCCGGTTTCGCCGCGTCGAACGCCAGCAGGAAATGCAGATTGCCGTGCGCGGCATGACCGGCTACGGCGGCGTCGAAGCCGTGGCGCGACTGGAGCTCCAGCAGAGCCTCGCAGGCGTCGGCCAGCCGGCCGGGCGGCACCGCGAAGTCCTCCGTGATCAGGGTGGTGCCCGAGGGCCGGGATCCGCCGACTGCCGTGACGAACGCCTTGCGGGCCTTCCAGTACCCGGCGATCGTCCCGGCGTCCCGGGTGAACGCGTTGGTCACGGACGCGGCCGGACGGACCGGATCCAGCTCGGCCACGACCGCGTCCGCCGCCCGCTCGAACGCCTCCTGGCCCGCCTCGTCGGCCGCCCGGAACTCCACCAGCAGCGCGGTCGTCTCCCGGGGCAGCGCCGCCCAGTCCGCCGGAACGCCCGGCACGCTCACCGAGGCGCGCAGGGTGTTGCCGTCCATCAGCTCCACCGCGATCGCCCCGGCCTCGTTGAACCGGGGCACGGCGGCCGCGGCGGCGGTGAGGGAGGGGAAGAACAGCAGGGCGCTGGAGATCCGCCGGTCCCGTGGCAGGGTGTCGAACACGACCTCGGAGATGAAGCCGAACGTGCCCTCGGAGCCGACCATCAGACCCCGCAGGATCTGCACCGGCGTCGCCCCGTCGAGGAAGGCGTCCAGGCGGTAACCGTTGGTGTTCTTGATCGTGTACTTGGCGCGGATCCGGGCGGTCAGCTCCTCGTCCGCCTCGATCTCCGCCTTCAGCTCCATCAGCCCCGCGCACAGCTCCGGCTCGGCGTGGGCCAGCTCCTCGTCGGCGGCCGGGTCGGCGGTGTCGACGACGGTGCCGCTCGGCAGGACGAAGGTGAGCGAGGCGAGCGTCCGGTAGGAGTTGCGGGTGGTGCCCGCTGTCATGCCCGAGGCGTTGTTGGCGACGACCCCGCCGATGGTGCAGGCGATGGCGCTGGCCGGGTCGGGGCCCAGCAGCCTGCCGTACCGGGCGAGGGTGACATTGGTGCGCATGACGGTGGTGCCCGGCAGGATCCGGGCCCGCGCCCCGTTGTCCAGCACCTCGACTCCGGTCCAGTGCCGGCGTACGTCGACGAGGATGTCCTCACCCTGCGCCTGGCCGTTGAGGCTGGTGCCGGCGGCCCGGAAGACCACGTCACGGCCCTTGCCGTGGGCGTACGACAGGATCGCGGAGACGTCGTCGAGGTCTTCGGGGACCAGCACGACCCGGGGGAGGAAGCGGTAGGGGCTGGCGTCGGAGGCGTACCGCACGAGATCGGAGATCTTCCAGAGCACCTTGTCCGCGCCGAGCAGGGCGATCAGCTCGGAGCGCAGGGGCTCGGGGGTGCCGCCCGCGCTGCGGTCGGTGACCCGGTCGGGGGCGGGTTCCCGGGCCGTTCCCGGACGCAGGGCTTCGGGATCGGGCTCCAGCAGCGGCATGTGTTCGGCCTTCCCCTCGGCGCGGCGCTCAGCGGTGGCATTCGGCAACGGCTTTCAGCGGTGTGGCTCAGCCGTGGCTCTCAGCAGTGGCGCTCCGGCATTCCGTCGACCAGAGCGGACAGCAGCCCGCCGAGCACCTCGCGCTGATCGGCGGTCAATGGAGCCAGGATCTCCTCTGCGGCGGCCCGGCGCGCGCTGCGCAGGGACCGCAGCGTGGCGCGCCCCTCGTCGGTGATCTCGATGCGGACCACCCGGCGGCTGTCGGGGTCCGGGGCGCGGCGCACCCGGCCGCTCGCCTCCAGGGCGTCGACCAGCGTCGTCACGGCGCGCGGGACGACGTCCAGCCGCCGGGCGAGATCCGCCATCCGGGGGGCCGCGTCGTAACTCGCGACCGTCCGCAACAGGCGGAACTGGGCCGGAGTGATGTCGATCGGATCCAGCTGGCGGCGCTGGATCCGGTGCAGCCGCCGGGTGAGTCGCAGCAGCTGCTCGGCGAGCATGCCGTCGCGGGAATCGCGGGAATCGCGGGAATCCGGGGAGTCGGAGGGGTCGGGGGAATCCGGGGAGTCGGAGGGGTCGGGGGAATCCGGGGCGTCCATGCGGGAACAATATCAGGACCTTGTTCATTGTGAGTATAGGTAACAATGAGCTAGGCTCTCACTGTGCGAGGCCGGGACTGCCCAGCCTCGCCTCACGCCCGACGAAGGAGCCCATGAAACCCGACGAACCCACGTGGACGCCCCCGCCCGATGCCCGCCCCGACGCCGACCGGCCGCCCGCCGAGGTGCGCCGCATCCTCCGGCTCTTCCGCCCCTACCGAGGCCGCCTGGCCGTCGTCGGCCTGCTGGTCGGCGCATCCTCCCTGTTCGGGGTCGCCTCCCCGTTCCTGCTGCGCGAGATCCTCGACACCGCCATCCCGCAGGGACGCACGGGCCTGCTGACCCTGCTGGCGCTCGGCATGATCCTCACCGCCGTGATGACCAGCGTCTTCGGCGTGCTCCAGACCCTCATCTCGACCACTGTCGGCCAGCGCGTCATGCATGACCTGCGTACCGCCGTCTACACCCAGCTCCAGCGGATGCCGCTCGCCTTCTTCACCCGGACCCGCACGGGCGAGGTCCAGTCCCGCATCGCCAACGACATCGGCGGCATGCAGGCGACCGTCACCTCCACCGCGACCTCGCTGGTCTCCAACCTCACGGCCGTCATCGCGACCGTCGTCGCCATGCTCGCCCTCGACTGGCGGCTCACCGTCGTCTCGCTGCTCCTGCTGCCGGTCTTCGTCGCGATCAGCCGCCGCGTCGGCCGGGAACGCAAGAGGATCACCACGCAGCGCCAGAAGCAGATGGCCGCGATGGCCGCCACGGTCACCGAGTCCCTCTCGGTCAGCGGCATCCTCCTCGGCCGCACGATGGGCCGCTCCGACTCCCTCACCCGGGGGTTCGCCGAGGAGTCCGAGCGTCTGGTCGACCTCGAAGTGCGCTCCAACATGGCCGGCCGCTGGCGGATGTCCACGATCGGCATCGTCATGGCCGCCATGCCCGCCGTCATCTACTGGGCGGCCGGACTCACCTTCGCGTCCGGAGCCGCCGCCGTCTCCATCGGCACGCTCGTCGCCTTCGTCACGCTCCAGCAGGGGCTGTTCCGCCCGGCGGTCAGCCTGCTCTCCACCGGCGTGCAGATGCAGACCTCCCTCGCCCTCTTCCAGCGCATCTTCGAATACCTCGACCTCACGGTGGACATCACCGAACCGGAGAATCCGGTCCGCCTGGAGAAGATCCGCGGCGAGATCGCCTTCGAGGGCGTCGACTTCAGCTACGACGAGAAGAACGGCCCGACGCTGACCGGCATCGACGTGACCGTCCCCGCGGGCACCGGCCTGGCGGTCGTCGGATCCACCGGTTCCGGCAAATCCACCCTCAGCTACCTGGTGCCCCGGCTGTACGACGTCACCGGCGGCCGGGTCACGCTCGACGGGACCGACGTCCGTGACCTGGACTTCGACACCCTCGCCCGGGCGGTCGGCGTCGTCTCCCAGGAGACCTACCTCTTCCACGCCTCCGTCGCCGACAACCTGCGTTTCGCCAAGCCGGAGGCCACCGACGAGGAGGTCGAGGCCGCGGCCCGCGCCGCGCAGATCCACGACCACATCGCCTCCCTGCCCGACGGCTACGACACGATGGTCGGTGAACGCGGCTACCGCTTCTCGGGCGGCGAGAAGCAGCGCCTCGCCATCGCCCGCACCATCCTGCGCGACCCTCCGGTGCTGATCCTCGACGAGGCGACCAGCGCGCTCGACACCCGTACGGAACAGGCCGTGCAGGAAGCGATCGACGCCCTGTCCGCCGGAAGGACCACGCTCACCATCGCGCACCGGCTCTCCACCGTCCGCGACGCGGACCAGATCGTCGTCCTGGAGGACGGCCGGGTCGCCGAGCGAGGTACGCACGAGGAACTGCTCGACCGCGACGGCCGCTACGCCGCTCTCATCCGCCGCGACTCCCACCCGGTCCCGGTGCCCGCCCCCTGACCGCCCTCGTCGGGGTCGGCCCTCGATCAGACCGCCCCTGACGTCACCGGAGTGGCGCGGATACGGCATGATCGCCGCGCATGAGAGCTCTCCTCGGGGTGGAACTCCCCGGCTACCGCACCGTCGACGCCGACACCTGGCTGAACGACCACGGTGATGTGCTGTCGCTGCACTTCTTCGACCTGCCGCCGGACCTGCCGGCCGCGCTGGACGACGGCCCGACCCTGCGCCACGGCCTGACCCACTTCACAGCACGAGCGGGCGGCGGACTCATCGAGGCCTCGGTGAAGCGGCTGGGCGAGCTGCCCGCCCTGCGACAGATACTCAAACTGCCGCTGCCGAACCAGCCCAACGGCCAGGCGTTCATCGGCAGCTTCACCGTGCCGCGCGCCGGTTGCAGCACCGTGGTGAAGATCCAGGCGGCCGAGCGCGGCATGACGGGCATGCGGGAAGCCGTGGTGATGGCCAAGACCGGTCCCGACCAGTATTTCCGGCCGCACCCCTACGCCCCCGAGGTCCAGGGCGGCCTGCCCTTTCACGTGGCGGACCACGTCCAGTGGGACGCGGAGTTCCCGGACCACCCGCTCACCCGGGTCCGCCGGACGCTCGACGTCCTCGCGGCGGCGGTGACGGTCGCCCCCGAGTTCACCGCACTGCCGCCCTTCACCGGACCGGCCGCGCCGAACGGCTGAGCCGGCCGGCTCCGGACGCGCCGGGCCGATCGGCCCCGTACATACGGCGGCGCCGCCGCTCCCGTGGGACGGGGAG
>NZ_JBHXJG010000226.1:0-11852 GCF_042723425.1 Streptomyces sp. NPDC058375
GGAACAACTCCCACAACTCGTCCGGCACCAACCGCTCAACGATCCCCACCATGACTCACAGAATACCGAGTCACCCAAATGAGATGACCTCTTAGGTGTCTCCGCGTCGGGGCAGTGGCCGGGGTCGTCGAGCCGGAGGTAGTGCACGGTGCCGATGGTGCCGCAGCGGCACCATCGGCGGCAGCGTGTCCCAGCCCAGGGCGGGCAGCAGCGGCTCCAGCTCGGCCGGGGCTTAGGAGGAGACCAGGACCAGGCCGGCGGGGAGGTCCGCGAGCGCCCGCCCGATTGCCGGGTCGAGGGCGAGGCACAGGCCGCGCGGGCGCGGGTACACCGTCGCCGCCCAGTCCCGCCAGGCGGCCGACTCCACGGCGTGCATGGTGTGTCCGGCGGGCAGCGGCCTGCCGTACGGGGACAGCACCCCGTCGATCTCAACAGCAGTATAGGAACGCACAGCAGAATATCGCCGTCCAGAACGCCGCGAAATTCCCCAAATACTGCACACTGCGGGAGAGTTGGGGCGTAGTGCCATACGAACGGCGCGGCGGTTTCGCGGCTGAGCGGGTGGGCCCCGTGCGGGCGCTGGCTGCAGTCGGCTGCCTCTGCTACTCGCCGAGGCGGAGATCGCCGGGAGGAAGGTCGAGGCCTTTGAGCTTGAACTTGCCCGCGACGGCATCAGTGACCTGCCGGACGTCGTTACGCAGGCGCAGCAGGGCGGAGTTGAACGCAGCGTCCTCGCCTTCACGGAAGGCGTGCCCCTCGGGCCCGCCGGTCTCGATGAAGTCCACGAAACTGGCGCGGATCAGGCGGAGCCACTCGCGCAGATCTCCGCCGGGCTTTTGGATCTGTTCCAGGTAGGCGGACAGGCTGCGTCGGCATTCGTTGGCCGATTCCAGGCAGTACCGTGCATCCCGGTGGCTGCGTCCCCGGCCGATGGTCAGGACCCGCCTGTCCGCGAGGAAGTCGAGTACCTGCTGCGCGACCAGCTTGTCCGACTTCGTGAACTCCCAGTTCGCGCTGAAGCCTACGGCCCCCGCACCGGTCTGCCTGATACCCATAAATCCTCCAGCCGAGATCACCGTGGGTCTCGCCCATCACATCAAGTTTCCAGCGACGTCCGACAGTCGACTTCACGCCACCCCAACCAGCACCTGACGTGCCGGGGAGGGCGTCTGCGGCGACCCCGGCCAGGAAAAGGCCCCCTCGGCGGCAGCATTCGCACCGAAATTGCGACCACGAATTCATTTCTGGCGGCTTTCTCCGGGCCCTCTTTCGGTGACGGGTGACCCTATACCGGTGTGTCTGGAAATTCTGTGGGCGGGTTAGCGGAGAGGGTTATCCGGCGGCACGGCGGCCGGGTTGGTGGGTGTTGCTGGCGGGTTCTCCGATGATGACGCGGGAGCAGGGGCCGCCAGCCGTCGAGGAACATCGGCCGGGTGGTGCCCTAGGCGTGGCGGCGCAGGTCCGCGGTCCGGTTTCAGAGGGTGCGGACCCGGGGGTCCTCGCAGACGCGGTCAACAATGGCCCGCAGTGCGCTGTTGCCGAACGCGCCCTGGCGGAGCTGGGCGAGCAGGGGCGGCGCCCAGTGCTACTCCCACTGCGCGCACTGGTCGCGGCCCGGCCCCGGGAGCAGCAGGTGGACCATCACGTTCGCTCCCGGCCGGGCGGCCCACGGGCCGGCCCGTGCGGCGTGGCGGTTGAAGGCGATGACGGAAAAGTCGCCCGACTCCCGCAGCGCGGGGAACGGCAACCGGGCGATGTGGTCGCGCAGGTCGCCGGGGGCGTCCGGCGCGACGGGGGGCGAGCAACGGCGGCACCGGCGGCCCGGCCCACCGATACAGAGCCGTCTGTTCGTCGGGGTAAAGGGCCGGCACGCGAGCGATCCCGGCGATGACGTCTCGGTCACCTGTTTGCTATCCCAAACAGTCATTCCCCATGTAACTGCGGATTGTCAGTGCGCCCCGTCATGCTGCTCTTGACCAGAGTCTGCCCGGCCAGCTGGTGCCAACCAGCAGATTGAGCAGGCAGCGAACGCGCGAAAGGGGCCACGTAGTGGAAGTGAAGGCGACCGAGGAGCAGGCCGCAGCACGAGATGCCTTCACTGCCGGCCGTGATCTAGCCTTGGTGGCAGGTGCCGGTACGGGCAAGACATCGACGCTGGTGATGATGGGGGGCGCGTCCCGCCGCCGCGGTATGTACATCGCGTTCAACAAGCCCATCGCCCTGGAGGCCAAGGCCCGGTTCGGACCCAACGTTCACTGCAGCACCTCGCACGCGCTTGCCTACCGCGCGGTGGGAAGTCGCTTCCAGACCCGACTGGAAGCCACCCGTCACATGCCGCTGTGGCGCACCGCCCAGCTCCTCAACCTGGACCGGGACTTGCCGTCGGCCCCCGCCGCCTGAAGGCCACGACCCTGGCCTACCTCGTGATGGAGATGGTCAAGCACTTCTGCTACTCCACCGACCAGCAGATCACAGCCCGGCATCTCGGCACGGTCAACGGGCTCGACGACGCGGCCCAGCAGTACGTCGTGCAAGGGCTGCTGCCCCGGGCCCGGTGGGCATGGGACGACATCTGCTCCGTGAACGGCACCCTGCCCTTCACACACGACCACTATCTGAAGATGTGGGCGCTCACCCGCCCCCGCCTGCGCGCCGACTACTCCTGCTGGACGAGGGGCACAGGACACCAACCCGGTCCTCGACCCGATTGGAACCCCTCCGAGGGAATCCATCAGGCTCTGCTCCGCCTCTTCGCGGGTCAGTCCGTTGCCCTTGGCGAGCTGGTCGATGAAGCCCGCATACGCTCCGGTCTGAATCCCCCCGGGGCTGACGGCGTTTACTCGCACGCCTCGTGGGGCCAGTTCGTTCGCGAGACCCTTGCTGTACGTACGCAGGGCACCCTTCGCTGACGCGTACGGCAACGTCGCGTCGTGCAATGGCATCTGACGCTGAATCGACGTGACGTGGACAACTACTCCTGATCCAGCCTCCACCATTGCCGGCAGCAGTGCTCGATCCAGTCGGACAGCTCCCAAGAAGTTCAGGTTGAGCTCCGCCAACCAGTGCTCCTCAGTCGCTGCAGCGAATCCGCCAGGCGGGGTCGACGATCCTCCGACAACGTGCACCAGGATGTCCAGCGCACCTCCCTCAGAAATCTTGGAGACTACAACCTCAACACCGCCCACCGTGGAGGTGTCCGCCTCGATGAACCGATCGGGGCGCTCGTAGCCGCCGGGCATAGTGCGTGCCGTGGTCCACACGTCGGCACCCATCTCTCGCAGTCTCTCCACGACGGCCTTACCCGAGCCCTTCGAACCGCCCGTGACCAGCGCCCGGCGACCGTTGAGACGATCGCGAACTGAACTAGACATTTTTCTCTCCACTGAAGATTGAGGTGATGCGGGTTCGGTCAGGCCGGGTGATTGGCGATGACGAGTTCGGCGATGAGGTCGTCCAGCAGCGCGAACCGGTAGTCGAGCTCAGCGCCGCCTCCCGGGAAGGTGCCTTCGAGCCGCACGGTTACCACCCAATGGGTGTCATCGACGCGGTGAGCGCCGATCTGCTCGGTCGTGTATTCGAACTCGGACCCGGCGTCCCGCAGGAACGCGTAGGTCTCCTCCCGGCCGCGGAAGGTCTCGTCCTGGTCGACGATCACCGCATCCTCTGCGAGGAACGACGAGGCGGCGTCGGCGTCGCGGACGATGTGGGCACCCAAGAACTGGCGCACGGCGGTCGGGAGCAGATCGGACGGAAGATCGGTGTGCTGTGTCATGAGCCCACCGTGTGACCTCGCGGCGCAGGAGGGTCAAGCCGTGGACTCTCCCCCAGGGGGAACGTTCAGAATGAGGGGATGCTGACCATTGGTGAGTTCTCGCGGCTGACCCACTTGAGCGTGCGGACCCTGCGCCGGTATCACGAGGCGGCCCTGCTGGAACCTGCCGTGGTGGACGAGACCACCGGCTACCGCTACTACGGCGTCGATCAAATCCCGACCGCGCAGGTCATCCACCGGCTCCGCGAGCTCGACGTCCCCCTGAGCGATGTGCAGCGAATCCTGCGGACCCCCGACCCTGGTGCCCGGGCGGCGTTGGTCGCGGAGCACCTGCAACGCCTCGAGGATGCGCTCGACCGCACCCGGGCCGCAGTCGTGTCGCTGCGCCGCCTGCTGAGGCCCGATCCCGCGCCCATCGACGTCGAGCTACGTGCGGAGCCCGCACGGACGGTCGCGGCGGTGGAGGCCGTAGTCGGGCATCGCGACATCGAGATCTGGTACGCAGGCGCGATGGCCGAATTGGAGGCGGCCGTCGGCGCCGACGTGACCGGACCGCCGGGCGGCAGCTACGACAACGCCCTTTTCGAGCAGGAGCGCGGTCACGCGCTCGTTTACCTGCCGTCAGCTGCGCCACCTCGCACCGGACGCGTGCACCCCGTGAGTCTGCCGACCGCGGAACTTGCGATCACCACCCATGTCGGCGAGCACAACGGCATCGAGGTCACGTACGGCGAACTCGGGACTTGGGTGGTGGAGAACGCGATGTCGGTGGCCGGGCCGGTGCGGGAGGTCTACGTTGTCGGCCCCCGTGACACGAGCGATCCCGCTGCGTGGCGCACCGAGATCGGCTGGCCGGTCTTCCGTGTCACCTGAGGCGGACAGTGCGGTGCGGAGTTGTGGAACGACCGCACACGTTGAACCTCGCGCTCTCACGAGTTTGGAGCACCGAGGCGTGATCAATAAGCAGAGAGCGCTCCTGAACTGCAACGATTGGACTCTTCTAGGGTCCTGTTGGCTCTACGGAAAGAGGTACTCCCGGAGGAGAAACGTATCGGGTCATACCCGCGTGTCCGCATCGAGAGCGGCGGTCGGACGGTGGTCTCGCAGGCCGGGGGCATGCTGCTGGTCGAGACCGTACGCAAGGCCGGCTTGGACACCGCGATATCAGCGGCGCTGATGCCGTGGCGGAAGCCGAGGGCCGTCCACGATCCGGGCAAGGTCCTCCCGGACGTGGCCCTGGCGGTCGCCTTGGGCGGTGACTGCCGTGCGGATGCCGGAATGCTGCGGGCGGAGCCGGCTGTGTTCGGGCCGGTGGCCTCCGACCCGACAATCTCCCGCCTCATCAACACCCTCGCCGCCTCCGACGAGAAGGCTCTGGCGGAGGCCCGTGCTGCCCGGGCCGAAGCGCGCGCCCGGTCTGGAAGTTGGCCGGCGAGCGGGCGCCGGATGCGGACGGGACGGCGACCGTGGACCTCGACGGGGTGCTGGTGGTCGCGCACTCGGACAAGGAGGACGCCGCACCCACCTGGAAGCGAACCCACGGCCACCACCCGCTGATGGGCGTTCGTCGACCACGGGCCGGGCGGCACCGGTGAGCCGGTCGCGGCTCTGCTCAGACCGGGTAACGCGGGCTGGCTCAGCTGCCGAAGGAGTACCGGCGCGGGCACCGGACCCTGATCCGCACCGACTCCGCCGGCTACAGCTACGTGTCCTCGATCGGCTAGGCCGCCTGACCGCAGTCCCGGACAACGTCCGACCCGGTAACGCAGTCGGCGGGTGCGAAGCGACGCGCGGCCGATGACCTCCTGGAGGCGGAGCGGATCGCTGCCGACTGCAAGGAGACGGCAGCCCGGCAAGCGCAGGACGAGAAGGCTGCGGCCGCGGTGGCGGCCTCCGACTCCCGCCCGACCGGACGCCCGCAGCCCGCCTGCCCGGCAACGGACGGCACCAGCCGGCCCGCTCCAACTCGGCCCGCAGCGCGCTCACGTCGTCGCCCTGGCCATGCCCGTGCTCCTGGCGGTGACAGTGGAACAAAACAGGGATTCCGCCGCCCTTTCTGCGATGCCCTCCCAGGCGGGCTACGGAGCCTTGCTCGCGGGCGGAGGCGTGAGGGACGGTTCGATGGTCGACCGGACGTAGATCCGCGTGGTACCGGGTGTGAACTCGTGGGCGAAGAGGTCGACGCAGCGTTCGAGGTATTTGCCCTCCGGGGACGCGAGGTCGTCCGGGCACAGACTGGCCTTTCGCAGGCCCTGGACGAACGTCTGCGGTTCGGGCAGTCCGAGGTGACCGAAGGCGGCGGCGGGCCGGTAGCCCTTCTCCTCGGGGTGAGAGTTCCCGATCATCTCGGTGCCGCTCCGGATGAGACGGCCCGTGTACCGCTCCGCGTCCTCGCTCGGCAGGACGAAGGCGAGCAGGCCGGTGTCGTAACGCTGGCCGGTCTTGTAGCCCGACCGTCGATCCGAGGCTCCCTCCGGAATGCGGATACCGAGCTGGTCACTCATCCAGGCGGGCGTGGCTCCTTCTTCCCAGCAACACGTCATCTCCTGGTCCGTCAGGTCCGACGACACGTCATCGGCAACCCACGACACCACACCGATCGCGGTGGCGGCGCAGGCAAGGAACACCGCAACGACGACGACTGCGACCGGCACACGACGACGGCGCACGGGCTGCCCGTCGGCAGCGGTCTGGGGGGAGGTGTCCATCAGTGATCCTCTATCGCGCTTCCTGCTGTTCACGACCCGGATCCGCCCGGTCACCCTCACGGCCCGGCGGATCCGGCTGCGGCAGAGAGCCCTGGTTCGGGGCGGGTCCGCCCAGATCGTAGTGTTTGACGGAACTGCTGCCCGCCATGTCGAACTCCTGGGCGATGCCCGTGGTGTGGAGGCGGGCCATCTGGCCATCCGGAATGCTCATCTCGCTGCCCCACGGGAGATCGATGGTCACGCCTTTGCTCTCGTCCCAGTTGTAGCGGTCCCAGGCGTTGGCCTGGTAGTCGAGACCGACTTTGGGCTGTCCGTTCTCGTCCGGCACGACAGTGACCACCCCCGTCACGTTCGACCGGGTGGACCCAACTGCGTAGAACCAGTTGTTGTCGACATCGGGCGTGAAGGCGAAGTCCCGGTTTCCGGTCTCCACCGGCATCGAGACGGGTTGTCCGCCATTGCGCCGGAACTCTGCGAGAGCGTCGTCGCGCCAAGCGGCCTGGTGTTCCTTGATGCCGTCCTCGATGTGCGCGTTGAAGCTGGGCACGTCCGACATCATCTTGTCGACGGGCAGGTTCATGTCCGTCCCGCTGTTCCCGAGGTAGTGAGCCATGTGCCGCGCGGCGTCGTTGTCGCCCTTCCAGTCGGCGGCCTCGGCGATCAGGTTCATCTTCTCCCGGGTCCTTCGCTCCTCGGCTCCCGGATCTTCGACACCGTGGGGCCCGGAGCCACGGTCCGGGGCGGCCTTCTTGACGGTCGGAGCGAGCAGTCCCGCCGCGAGAAGGTCGCCCTTGTGCCCGGTCCACAACTCCGCACGAGCCTGAGGGCTCAGCGATGTCCACAGCCGCCGCAGCTCGGCCCGCTGCGCCGTGTTCGCATCGCCCCCGAGCGAGGCGAGCTTGGTGGCCCGGGGGAGCTGGTCCTCGTCGAGCGAGGTGTACGTCGCGTGCCCCGCGTTGTGCGGGTCACCGCCGTGGCTTCGCTTCAGAGCCCGGGTCACGGCGGCGTCGATCTCCGCCGCATGCGCCACCAGACCCGTGAGGGCGTCGGCGTACCACTGCATCAGGTCCTTGGTCCGCTGGGAGGTGCCTTCCACACCGCAGAAGGCCTCCATGACCTTCACGGTCCCGTTGGGCCCGTCCGACACCAACAGCCCCGGATCAGGGCCCGCCGACCGGTCAGGATCGCCCTTACGGGCTTCCGCGGAAAGCTCGCGAGCACGCTTCTGCACGTGCTTCAGTTCGGCGTGGCCGTCCTGGAGGACTGCCACGATGCTCTGGGCCTCCTGTTGGACGAACTCCTTGGTCACGGCAGCGTTCAGCCCTGCCCGGTCGGCCCCGTCGGACAGCGGGAGGAGACCGCTGTAGACCTCGGTCCTCAGCCTTTTCAGACCGGCCGCCGTCGAGGACCAGTCGTCAGCCGCCGAGCTCAGCTTGCCCAGGTCGGCTTCGATCAGATCGTGTATGAGAACGCCCCCATGCTGTCCCGCTCCCCCTGATCACTTCGCGTACTTCTGCAATTCCGACACCGGCACGGCGGAGCCGTCTCGCCGCTTGAAAGCGGCGGTGATCTCCGCCTCGTCGTTGGCGTGCGACTTCTTCGAGTAGTCCAGGTGGTTGGAGATGTGCGCGAACATCTGCAGGACCGTCTTCACCTGTGAAGTCCAGACTTCGAGAGTGGTGTACAACTCGCCACCCGCGCTGAAGTTCCGGCCCTGCAACTCCGCTGCGGCCCGGGCCGTGGTTCCCGCGCCGGCCTTGTCGGCGCCGGCCCCCGCCACGGCAGCACGCTTCCGCAGCTCGCCGTGGACCCGGAAGGCCTCGTTACCGACCGCGCCCAACTCGTCCCGGTGCACCACGAGGTCGGAATCGGTGCCGGACGCCGGAACACCGGCCGGGCCCCAGCCGTGTTGAGGCTCATCTGCGCCGACTGCCTATCTCGCGCGTCGGACTTGAGTGCCGCCCACTCGTCGTCGTACGTCATGGGCCCCCCGCCCCTGATCGAGAACAACGGTTCACTCTAGCAACGGGGTTGGAGCCACGCTCCGGGACCAGGGCCTCAGGGTCTCCGGGCTCCTGGCGGCGGGGTGGCCGGTGCCGCTGCTGTGGGAGGTGGTCGCCCGCCCGCTGCGCCGCACGGTCGGCGCGGTGATCTCCGGCCGCCTCAAGGCCGCCGCCGCGATGCCCGTCCCCGCTCCGCAGCCGGCACCGCCGCGGTGCCCCACCAAGCCCCCGGCCCGGACCGCACCGCATCGGGGGAGGGGCGCCGCTGGGAGGACGGTCCGACGCCCACCCAGCCCGCGTGGGCTGACCTGGAGCAGCAGCAGGAGCAGTTGCGGCGCGGCATCGACCGGCATCCGGTCTGCGAGGCCGACGACGGCCACTGCCCGATCCTCGCCGTCGTCGGCGAGACCCAGTGCGCCCAACACCTCGGCTGGCCCCTCTGCCCCGGCCACGACGGACACACCTGCACCGCCCGCACCCGCACCGGCGGCCAGTGCGCCACCTGCCAGGACGAAGCCCGCTACGCCCGGCTCGACGCCGAGCTGCCCGTGACCCCGGCCGATGACGGCACCTGCCCCGGCCACGATGGTTCGCGCGGCCGGGCGGCTTCCCGGGAGACGTGTTCTGCTGGCGCTGCCGTGTTGCCGCCCAGCGCGACCGTGACCGCGTCATCCTGGAATGGGAAACCGTCCGCGACGCAGCCGTCGCCGCCGCCAAGGCACAAAAGGCCCCGGAGGCGGCCCCAGCGCCGTTCTGAGCGCCGACCTCCCCGCCTCGGGCCTCCTCCCGGTCGCCCGGGGCGGGGATCGGCACCCAGCGGCCCGTACGAGCGCGACGTGGGCCCGCCCCGGATCGGGGCAGGCCCCCATGCCACCGGTGGGGGTGGTGGATGTGCAGCGGGAGAGGCAAGCTGCCCGTCCCTTCCTCCGGGAGGAGAAAGGGACGGGCAGCGGCGTGTTCGTGCTCTCGCTCAGGTAGACGGCAGGCAGTGGTCGGGGCAGGAACCGGACATATTCTTGAACGCTGCCCTGGTCTCTGATCCGGCGATTCCGTTGAGATGTCCGTTGTATCCGAAGTAGTAGAGGTACCTCTGCAACGCCGTCACCGTGTTGGGCCCGACGATTCCGTCGATGCTGTCCTTGTAGCTGTACTTCTTCTTGAGGAAGCGCTGCATCGCCTTCCAGCTGTTGGTGCCGAGCTGCCCGTCGATCGCGTCGTTGTAGCCCCAGCGGGCCTTCAGCGCACGCTGCACGTTCTTGGCCTGCGCGCTGCTCAGGCCGAGGTTGTTCACCGCGGCGACGGAGACGTCCTGGGTGCTCGCCGCGGTTTCGGCGGCCTGCGGGGACGCCGCGAAGCTGGTACCCGCGCCCGCCACCGTTGCGGCGGTGAGGCCGACGACGGCGGCGGTGGTGAGGCTGATGACGGTCCTCGTCAATGCGTTCGGTCGCATGCTTTCCCTTGAGTCGTGGGGCGGCACCTGCCGTGCCGCCGGCTTTGCGACATCAGAGTGCGGGGCGGGCAGCGAGGGGGCCACGGTTGCTGCGGAAATGACCTCCTCGTGGGACGTCTCAGCCGCTGACCTGCGGGGACGCCGTCCGCTTCGACGGTATGGCGGGACGGTGGGACGAGCGGCGTCCGATTTCCGTACGGGCGCGGGAGCCATGTTCGGGTGCAGTCCGTTGCGGTTCTTATCCCGCGAGCGCGACTCCGGCGGCGGCCACCAGGCCGTCAGCCGCCCCGATCGCCCGCTCCCGGCCCCCTGGAGCGCGGCCGTGCCGTCGACCGCCCCGGGCTGTTGCCGGACATCTCGCGCCCCTTGGCCGGACGACGCCACCACAATTGCCCAGGGCTCGTGGTCAGGCAGTCAGGCGCATGGTGCCGGCGGCAACACGCCTTGCAAGAATGCTTCCTGCACGCATGCTTCTACGGGGGTGGGTTCGTTGGTCTGGTTCGCGGAGAGGTTCCTCTGGGACGGGGAGCGTCCTGAATGGACGTGGGATCCATTGAAGTCCGTGGGGCCCATGCGGTTCGGTCAGAGCAGGGAGGAGGTCTCAGCCGATCTGGGCGAGCCGATTGATGCATGGGACGTCAAGAAGTACGCGCGTTGGTACCCCTTCTACGGGGTTGGCATCGACACCTACGACGACCCGGAGACTGGGACGCTGGCTGCAGTAGCTGTCGACGCCTGCCGGGGGCCGCAGGTAAGCATCGGCGGCACTCCTCTGGTTGGCCGACTGCCCTCGGAGCTCGAACCCTGGCTTGAGGAGACCGCGTCGAGACTTGAGGATCCGTCCCTGCCAGAGTACGTGGACGGCCTGCGCTTCGGGCCCCGCGGGGAGCCGTATCTCCTCAGTGGGCTATGCGAGGCCAGGAATGGATCGAGGACCTGATCCCCGACACGGAGTGGCTGACGTATTGAGCGATGTCCAACCTCATGTTGACGCGTGGGGGAGGACGAGGACGGCCTTCACGACGTCGGTGATTCGGTTTGGTGCTGCAGCGGAGCTTGCGTAGGAGGCGCCAGTTCTTGAGAGTGGCCATGGCCTGCTCGCCGAGACAGCGGATCTTGGCGTGGGTGGTGTTGTGGCGATGCTTCCACCGCTTGAGGTGTCGCCCCCGAAACGGTACGCGGACGGGTCCGCCGGCGCCTTGATACGCCTTGTCCGCCCAGCACCGGAGTCCTGCTTCAGTAAGGGCTGCGATGATCCCGTGATGTCGCGCGGCGGTCAGGTCGTGAGCCGAGCCGGGCAGAGCCGGCGAGATCCAGAGAAGCCGCCCGAACGGATCGGTGAGGACCTGCACGTTCATGCCGTGGCGCTTGTGCTTCCCGGAGTAGTAGGGAGTGTCAGCGGCGATGCGGTCGATCGGCAGCAGGGTGCCGTCCAGGATGACGAACGCCTTCTGCCGGATAGTCCGCATCGTCACGGCAAGGGGGGCGAAGGCGGACAGCGCCTCGACGGCTTCACGTATGTAGCGGCAGACCGTCGCGATCCCGATGCCGAACCCGGCGGCCAGCTGGGCATAGGTGTCACCGCACCTCAGGTGGGCCAGGGCGAGAAGTGCCTGTCGCGAGGCGGGAAGGCGTCGCCACCGCGTTCCGATGTCCTGCCGTCTGGCCGCCAGTAGTCCGGTCAGGAACCGCAAGGTGCGGCCGGAACAGATAATCGAGGATGGATAAACAAGCACGCGCAGCTCCTGGCAGACAAGGGTGGTCATGATCGAGAACCCGTCTACCAGCAGCTTCGTCGTTGTGCAGGACCGTCCAACGCGCGGACACCACCACCAGGTCGGAAAAGGCTCATTGTGTTAAGCGTTGCAATTCTCGCCGTACGGAACGACGTTCCCCCAAAGGCCGGGGCGGCCTTTGGG
>NZ_JBHXJG010000227.1:0-11846 GCF_042723425.1 Streptomyces sp. NPDC058375
CCTTCGGGCGGGGCCACCCCTTTCCGGCTGCCCGGAGTCGTTTTCCGGACGGCGTGCGCAACCATGTGCGTAAGGTGCTGGCAACCGCGAGGATGGCGGGGGCGGGAGGGAGCTGGGACATGGACGACAAGGACACACCGCGGGTGGGCGCCGCCGTCCGCCGACGACGCAGGACCCTGGGCCTCACGCTGGCCGCGGTCGCGTCGCGCAGCGGCCTCTCCGTGCCCTTCCTCAGCCAGATCGAGAACGAGCGCGCCCGCCCCAGCGCCCGTTCCCTCGACCGGGTAGCCGAAGCGCTGGAGACCACCACCGGCCGGCTGCGGGCCGCCGCCGACTCCGCACGCGCCGTGGACGTCGTCCGGGCCGAGGAAGGCGAGGGCGTACGCCGCCTGGTGCGCGGCCGGCACCAGCTCAGCGCCCTGGAGTTCTCCGGCGAACCGGACCTCGGGCGCGAGTTCCAGCACCGCAACGACGAGCTGATGTACGTCGTCGAGGGCGCCGTCGACATCGAGGCCGAGGGCCAGGTCCACCGCCTGGAGAGCGGCGACAGCCTGTTCCTCTCCGGCGGGGTCCGACACCGCTGGCGCGCCACCGTGCCGAACACCCGCCTCCTGGTCGTCGCGGTGGCCGAACACATCGACGCCACCTTCGACTCGCGCCGCTGAGCGTCCTGGAGGCTGGAGTGCCCATGCGCGTCGTCTCGCTGGTCCCCTCGCTCACCGAGGCCGTCGCCGTGACCGCGCCCGGGCTGCTCGTCGGCGTCACCGACTGGTGCACCCACCCGGCAGACCTCACCGCCGCCCGGATCGGCGGCACCAAGAACCCGGACCTGGCCGCGGTCACCGCCCTCGCCCCCGACCTCGTGATCGCCAACGAGGAGGAGAACCGGGCCCCCGACCTCGACGCGCTCCGGGCCGCCGGGCTCGACGTCCTGGTCACCGAGGTCCGCACCCTGGACCAGGCGTTCACCGAGCTGCACCGCGTCCTCGTCGACGGCTGCGGGCTCGCCAGGCCCGCCTGGCTGGACACGGCCGAGGCCGCCTGGGCCGCCCTGCCCGCGCCTCCGGAGAACCCGCGCCCCGCCGTCGTACCGATCTGGCGCAGGCCCTGGATGGTGCTCGGCCACGACACCTTCGCCGGCGACCTCCTCGCCCGCCTCGGCATCCGCAACGTGTACGCCGACCACGCCGAGCGCTACCCGCGCATCCCGATCGACGAACTGAACGCCTCCGGGGCCGAGCTGGTCGTGCTGCCCGACGAGCCTTACCGCTTCACCGCCGACGACGGGCCCGAGGCCTTCCCCGCCCTGCCCGCCGCACTCGTCGACGGGCGGCTGCTCACGTGGTACGGGCCGTCGCTGACCGAGGCGGCACGGGCGCTGCCGTCAGGGCTCCGCTGAGCACCCCGCGCACCGTCCGCGTCCCGGCCGCCGCCCACGCCACGATCAGGAACACGTACAGCGCCACCGCCAGCCAGGTCAGCGCGTCCAGACCGGTGTGCCGGGCCAGGCCCGCCGCCCCCGTCACACACGTACCGACGGGGAAGGTGAACGCCCACCACGTCATCGCGAACCCCATCCCGTTCCGCGCGGCCCGCACCACCACGGCGGCCGCCAGCGCCAGCCACAGCAGCGCGAAGCCCATCACCGGCACCCCGTACAGCACGGCGAACGCGCCGAACGCGGAGGCATAAGGAGCCCCGACCGCCCCCGGGGCGGCGTCGGCCAGCTGGTTGACCGCGGTCGTCGACTGGCCGAGCGGCCCCAGCACCAGGAACAGCGTCGGGGTCAGCGCGAGCGGCAGCGGACCGTGGTGGACCAGCCGCGCGAAGACCAGCGGCAGCACCACCAGCGTCGCCAGCAACGACAGCCCGAACATCGCGTAGCAGGCCAGCAGCAGCGCCTCACGCCCCTGCCCGGCCCCCAGGTGCGGCACCAGCAGCGCGCCCTGCGAGGCCGACACCATCGGCGCGACCAGCGGCAGCAGCCAGACCGGCGACGCGGTCCCGGGCGCGGGGCGGTGGCGTACGACCATCAGATACGGCACCGCGACGGCCGCCGCCAGCCCCACCGCCGTACCCGCCGCGAACAGCACCACGTCCACCGCGAGCGCCGCCCGCGCGCCCACCACGTCCGCACCCACCGTCAGGGTGGCACCGCCGACTGCCATCAACGCCATCGACAGACAGCCGTAGAACGGGGCGACCGCCGGGTCCATTAGATGGGCGCGGGCCTGGTCCCGGTGGCAGATCCAGTGCCCGGCCCGCGCGGCGAGGACGGCCAGGAGCAGCACGGCGGAGAGCGCCCACACGAGGGTGCACGCGGCGCGCAGACCAGGAACGTCCACCGGAAGCGCCGCGCCGGCGGACGCGACGATCGCGGTGCCCATGACGCTCGCGTACCAGTTCGGGCCGATGTGCCGCAGGGACGGCAGCCGCTGTACGCCCGGCCCGTCGTCCGCTCTCCGCGGGGAAAGGGCGACGTGAGGGGGCGGTACAGCGGTCCGGGTCTGCGGAAAGATGGCCATGCCACGATTCTTCGCGGCGGGGTCCACGCCCACCAGGGACCGCGTCCCTATGAGGTCATAAGCTGGCTTGATGACCGGCGACGACGCGCACGCACCCCGCATCCCCCTCTCCCACCGGGTTCCCGACCTCGGGGCGCTGGAACTGCTGCTCGCCGTCGCCCGGCACGGCAGCCTCGGCCGGGCCGCCAAGGACGTCGGCATCACCCAGCCCGCCGCCTCCAGCCGCGTCCGGTCGATGGAACGGCAGCTCGGCGTCGCCCTGCTGGACCGTTCCCCGCGCGGCTCCCGGCTCACCGACGCGGGCGCGCTGGTCACCGACTGGGCGCGCCGGGTCGTCGAAGCGGCGGAGGCCTTCGACGCGGGCACGCAGGCGCTGCGCGACCGCCGCGACTCCCGGCTGCGGGTCGCCGCCAGCATGACGATCGCCGAATACCTGCTGCCGGGCTGGCTGATCGCCCTGCGCGGCGAGCGCCCGGACACCGCGGTCTCGCTGCTCGTCGGCAACTCCGCGGCCGTCGCCCGCCGCCTGGTCACCGGCGAGGCCGACCTCGGCTTCGTCGAGGGCCTGTCGATACCGGAGGGTCTCGACGGCACCGTCATCGCCCACGACCGCCTCGTCGTCGTGGTCGCTCCCAGCCACCCCTGGGCCCGTCGCCGCACCCCGCTGCTGCCCGGCGAACTCGCCGCCACCCCGCTGATCCTGCGCGAACACGGCTCTGGCACCCGCCAGGTCCTGGACGCCGCGCTCGCCGTGCACGGCGGACTGGCCCAGCCGCTGCTGGAGCTCTCCTCCACCACGGCGGTCAAGGGCGCCGCGGAGAGCGGCGCGGGCCCCTGCGTCCTGAGCGAACTGGCCCTGGGCGAGGAGCTGTCCTCCCGACGCCTCGTCAAGGTCCCCGTCGCGGGCGTGCGGCTGCGCCGCCAACTGCGCGCCGTCTGGCCCGGCGGCCACCGTCCCACCGGCCCCGCCCGCGATCTGCTCTCCCTGACCGGCCGCGATGCCTGACCCGGCCTGTCCCTGACCGGCCGCGACGCCTGACCCGAGAAGGCCGGGAACCCCCGCGACCGTGTCGGAGCCGGACTCTAGAGTGTGGGCATGAGTTACGCGACGCCTCCCGGCTGGTATCCGGACACGGGCGCCCCCGGCACCGAGCGCTGGTGGGACGGCACGGCCTGGACCGCGCACACCCGCCCGCTCGCCGCCGCCGCCCCGGAGGGCTTCGGCCCACCGTCGCTTCCGCTCCCGCACCAGCGCGGCCCCCACGACGGATCCGGGGGCGGCAGCCGGACGAAGGTCCTGGCGATCACGCTCTCCGGAGTGCTGGTCCTGGGCGCGGCCGTCACCGGCGCGGTCCTGCTGGGCCGCGACGACAGCGGTACGTCGGCGACCCCGACGACACCCACCTCGTCCCCGGCCCCCGTCACCACTCCGACGCCCACGCCCACCGCCTCGTCCTCCGCCGAGCCCGACCCGGACGAGGACCCGTCCGTCCTCGTCGACCAGCTCAACGGGGTCACGCTGCCGGTGCCGACGGGCTGGGAGAAGCCGGACAACACCACCGAGGACGTCCCCATCATCCGCACCGAACAGTCCTACGACTGCCCGGGCGGCTCGTCGTTCTGCTACCACGGCACGGTCACCACCCACACCGCCCGGGGCACCGAGAACGATCCCCAGGCCCTGGCCGAGGCCGACATCGTCACCGCCGCCGACCGGGCCTACGAGGAGGACGTCCTCGGCCGGCGCATCCACGGCGGCATCACGTCCCACAAGGTGATCAAGGCGCAGGAGCTGTCCGTCGCCGGACGCACCGGCTATCTGGTGCGCTGGCGGGTCACCACCGGCAAGGGGCCCGGCGGGTACGTGCAGTCCCTCGCCTTCCCCTCCTCGGTGGGCACCGAGACCCCGGTGATCGTCCGGTTCGCCTTCGACGCGGACGTGGCCGACCTGCCGCTCTCCCTGATGGACACGATCACCCGGGGCATCCGCCCGCTCGGCGACAGCGCGACGAGCGGCGGCGTGGGCGCGTCCATCGGCCCCTGACCGGTGCCGGGGGCACCGCGGGCGCGGTCGGGTCAGAGGAAGGTCTGCCCCTCGCCCCGGTACGTCGGAACGCTCGCCGTGACCCGGTCGCCCTCGATCAGGTGCAGCGCGTCGAAGCGCTCGCACAGCTCCCCGGCCTTGGCGTGCCGGAACCAGACCTTGTCACCGATCAGCAGATCGTCGGCGGGGGAGCCCAGCAGCGGCGTCTGCACCTCGCCCGCGCCTTCCTGCGGGTCGTAGCGCAGCCCCTCCGGCAGATACGGCACCGGCGAGCGGTCCGCACCGGCCGCACCGGACGCCGGATAGCCGCCCCCGAGCACCGTCACCACGCCCACGCCCGGCCGGCGCACCACGGGCTGCGCGAACAGGGCCGCCGGCCGGGCGGTGAACGACGTGTAGTTGTCGAACAGCCGGGGCGCGTACAGCCCCGAACCGGCGGCGATCTCCGTCACCGCACTCTCGGCCGCCGTGTGCTGCACACTGCCCGTGCCGCCGCCGTTGACGAACTCCAGCTCCGGCGCGACCGCCCGGACCGCCCGCACCACCTCGGCCCGGCGCACCGCCAGCTCCTTGCGGGCGGCGGCCTGCATCAGCCGGATCGCCCGGGACCGCAGCGGCCGCCCG
Source organism: Streptomyces sp. NPDC058375 (assembly GCF_042723425.1). Taxonomy (NCBI): domain Bacteria; kingdom Bacillati; phylum Actinomycetota; class Actinomycetes; order Kitasatosporales; family Streptomycetaceae; genus Streptomyces; species Streptomyces sp. NPDC058375. The sequence goes on from NZ_JBHXJG010000227.1 coordinate 5,194, forward strand.
GCGACCGCGTCCCCGACCCCGGCGACATGGCCCTCGTACGCCATCAGCCCCACCAGCCGGTAGCCCGGCCTGCGCGCCACGGAGCGGGCCAGCTCGGCGAGTTGCGCGGGGGAGCGGAGCGGCGAGCGCAGCGCCCCGATCCGCACCCGGCCGCCCAGCATCCGCAGCGAGGTGTCCAGCTCCAGGCAGACCCGGATCTCCTCGCGCCCACTGGCCCGGGAGGCGTCGATCAGCTCCAGCTGGGAGTGGTCGTCCACCATCACGGTCACGGCCGAGGCGAGCTTGGGATCGGCGGCCAGCTCGGCGAACGCGCCCCGGTCGGCCGACGGATAGGCGAGCAGCACGTCCTCGAACCCGGCCCGGGCCAGCCACAGCGACTCCGCCAGCGTGTACGACATGATCCCGACGAACCCGGGCCGCGCGAGCACCCGCTCCAGCAGGGCCCGGCACCGCACCGACTTGCTCGCCACCCGGACCGGCTTCCCGCCCGCCCGCCGCACGAGATCGTCGGCGTTGGCGTCGAACGCCTCCAGATCGACGATCGCGATCGGGGCGTCGAGATGGGCGGTGGCCCGGTTGTAGCGGGTCCGGTCAGCGGCGCGGGCAGTCATGGCCGCAGCTTGCCAGAGAGCCGCTACGGCTGGGTAGGGGGACGATCGGGACAGATCCTCCACCGCCGGGGCGTCCCGTTCCCCGCCGCCCGTCCGCAGCCCGTAGAGTGACCTGCACGCGAGCACCAACGGGCCTGTCAGCGGCGGTGATCCGTGGTCGGTACGAGGACGTGTGAGCAGGGGGCCGGATGAGTACCGAAGCACAGCGCGCCCCTGTGCCACCCCGCCCGACGGCGCCTCCCACGCTTCTGGGATCCATGCCTCCGGTTCCTGCTGCCGAGCCTCCCGCTTCGGTGCCTCCGGTTCCTGCCTCTGCGGCTTCCGCGTCGGTGCCTCCGGTTCCTGCCTCTGCGGCTTCCGCTTCTGTGCCTCCGGCTCCGGCTCCGGTTCCCGCTTCCGCGCCCACGATCCCGGCTTCCGGGGGTCCGGCTCCTGCGCCGGCGCGCCCGGCACAGGCTTCCGCACCTCCGGCTCCGGCTTCTGGGCGCCCGGCTGCACCGGCCCCACCGGCCCAGCCCTCCGCGCCTGCCAGGACGCACACCTCCGCCCCGACGCCCACGCCCGTGCCGCCCTCCACGAGCCGCACGCACCCGGCCCCGCCCGCCGCGGGCCCGCACCCGGTGCCCCCCGGCCCGCCCCCCGTCACCCGGCGCAGGCCCGTCGGAGCCGTCGACCTGACGCCCGCGCCGGGAGCCGTTCCGCCGCCCCCCGGCGGCTACCGGGCGCCGGTCCGCCACGGCTTTCCGGAGACGCCCGTCGAGACCACCACCCGGCTGCGGCCCGTCCGGCCCCGGCAGCGGTGGCGTACCGTCGTGGCCGCCGTCTGCATCGTCCTCGGCCTCGGGCTCATCGGCGGGGCCGCCACCGGCGCCTGGCTGACCGGCGACTCCTCGGCCGAGACCACCAGGAGCCCGTACACCGCCGCCCGCGCCGCCTGGCACAGCGTCCCCGTCGACACCCTGTTCCCGCGCACGCTCGACGGCAGGGGCGCGGGCCCCGGCGGCACCCACCGCACCTGGACCCGGGTCGCCGTTGCCGCCGACAGCACGTGCAAGGGCGGGCTCGATCCGCTCCTCCTCACCACGCTCCGGTCGGTCGGCTGCGAACGGTTGGTGCGCGCCACGTACACCGACGCCACCCGCTCCGCCGTCACCACCGTCGGCCTGGTCTTCACCGAAGCCGACGCACCGGGCATGCAGGCCCTGCGTACCCGGTTCACCGAGCAGAAGCTCGGCGCGCGCAAGGACCTCATGCCGCGTACGTACGCCCCCGAGGGAACCCCTGCGGCCTCCTTCGGCGCCGGGCAGCGCGCCAGCTGGACGGTCAACCCCCTCACCGAGATCCCGGTCGTCGTCCTCGCCGTCTCCGGCTTCGCGGACGGGCGCACCGTCGCCGAACCGCAGCCCGCGGCCGACGCCGTGGCCTCCGGCGCCGAGACGGACATCGCCCAGGCCGGGCTCGGCCACGAGGCGAAGGGCGTCGCGGACCGGGTGGAGCGCGGATTGCGCACAGCCGTCGCCGACCTCACGGAGCAGCCCGGATGACCCGACGACCCCGCCGGGCCCTCGCCGCGGTCTGCGCCGCCGCCGTCCTCGTCCTCACGCCCGCAGCGCCCGCCCACGCCGACGCGATCCGCGACCAGCAGTGGGCCCTGGAGGCCCTGCACACGGACCGCGCCTGGCAGACCACCCGGGGCGACGGCGTCACCGTCGCCGTCCTGGACACCGGGGTCGACGACGCGCACCCCGACCTGACGGGCCAGGTGCTCCCCGGCAAGGACCTCGTCGGCTTCGGCGCCGCCCGCGGCGACTCCTCCTGGGCCCTGCACGGCACCGCGATGGCCGGCATCATCGCCGGACGCGGCAACGGCCCCGGCCGCACCGACGGCATCCTCGGCATCGCCCCCGAGGCCCGGATCCTGCCGGTCCGGGTCATCCTGGAATCCAAGGACCCGGCCCGCGCCAAGGCCCGCAAGTCCCGGGGCACCGCCCTCGCCGACGGCATCCGCTGGGCCGTCGACAACGGCGCCGACGTCATCAACCTCTCCCTCGGCGACGACAGCAAGTCCGCCCACCCCGACCCCGGCGAGGACGCGGCCATCCAGTACGCACTGTCCAAGGGCGTCCCCGTGGTCGCCTCGGCGGGCAACGGCGGTGAGAAGGGGGACCGGATCTCCTACCCCGCCGCCTACCCGGGGGTGATCGCGGTCGCCGCCGTCGACGAGTACGGCACCCACGCCTCGTTCTCCACCCGCCGCTGGTACGCCACAGTCAGCGCCCCCGGCGTCGACATCGTGGTCGCCAACCCGGACGGGCACTACTACATCGAGTGGGGCACCTCGGCCGCCGCCGCGTTCGTCTCCGGCGCGGTCGCCCTGGTCCGCGCCGCCCACCCCGGCCTCGACCCGGTCCAGATCAAGAAGCTCCTCGCCGACACCGCCCGCGACGCCCCCGTCCAGGGCCGCGACGACGCCCGCGGCTACGGCATCGTCGACCCGGCGGAGGCCATCGAGGCGGGCGCCCGGCTGCGCCCGGCGGACCTGGACGCCAAGGCCGCCCCGGCCGGACACCCGGGGCGGTACTTCGGCGCGGGCCCGACCCCGCCGCGTACCGACGCGGCAACGTCCAACTGGGCCGCCCCGCTCGCCGGCGGCCTCGGCGCGGCGCTGCTCGCGGTCGCCGTCGTCCTGTGGCGCGGCCGCGACGCCCCCGGCCGCCGCTGAGCGCGCCCGGCCCGGACCTGATCGGACCGCCGCCACCACCTCACCGCCCCACCCCGTGCAGGGCTTCCGCCTTGTCGCGCGCGCCCGGTTCCGGCTCCCCGGCGGGCCCGTCGCCGCGCGTGGCGGCCCCGCGCCGCACCACGACCACCGCCGCCAGAGCCAGCGCCAGGCCCAGCGCGGTCCGGATCCCGAACGGTTCCCCGAACATCAGGGCGCCCCAGACCGCCGTCACCGGGGCTATCAGGAACATGAGCGTGTTGACCGCCGTGACGCCCGAGCGCCGCAGGATCAGCCAGTAGAGCCCGTAACCGCCGAAGGTCGACAGCACCACCAGCCAGCCGATCGCACCCCAGAACGCGAGCTCGGCGGGCGGCAGCGCGGCCCCCGAGCCCACGGCGAGCGCGGTGAAGATCACGGTGCTGGCGGCGCAGTGGACGGTCAGCGACACCGAAGGAGCCACCCGTACGGTCGAACGGCTCTCCAGGAACGTGGCGGCCACCAGCGCTAGCATGCCGGTGAACGGCAGCGCGTAGGCCCACCAGGCCACCCCGGCGGCGGCCGAGGCGTCGGCCAGCGTGACCACGGCGACCCCGCTCACCCCCAGGCACAGGCCGAGCCACTGCCGCGCGGTGACGTACTGGCGCAGCAGCGGTCCGGCCAAGGCCCCCGCCACCAGCGGCTGGACCCCGTCGATCAGGGCCGTCGTGCCCGTGGAGACCCCGAGCTGGATCGCGTAATAGACGGTGAGCAGGTAGCCGCTCTGCGACAGCGCGCCGATCACGGCCTGCCGGGCCACGTCCCGTACGCCCAGACCCCGCCAGGAGGCCCGCGCGACGGTCACCGCGACCACCGCCAGGACGACCGTCAGCGGCAGGAACCGCCACATGAGGATCGTCAGCGCCGACGCGCTGCCGGCGCCGAGTTTCGCCCCGATGAACCCGGAGCTCCAGCACAGCACGAAAGCGATCGGGAGCAGGACATTCATGACGCACCTCGCTATACAGATCGGTATACCCGCTCTCGACTATACAGATCGGTATACTCGTCGGCATGGGTACTTCCGAGGAACTGCGACGGATCACGATGACGCCTGCTGCGCGACGGGCCCTGGCCGCCGCCGAGCGGCTGTTCTACGACCGGGGCATCCATGCCGTCGGGGTGGACCTGATCGCCGCTGAGGCCGGGGTGACCAAGAAGACCCTCTACGACCGCTTCGGCTCCAAGGAGCAGATCGTCGTGGAGTACCTCGCCGACCGCGACGAGCGCTGGCGGGCCCTCCTCGCCGAGCACCTGGACGCCGCGCCGCCCGGGCCACGGGCGCGGATCCTGGCCGTCTTCGACGCCTCGCGCGCCTGGATGGGGGACAACGGCTCCAAGGGGTGCAGCATGGTCAACGCCCATGCGGAGATCAGCGACCCGGCCCACCCGGCCCACTCCGTCATCACCGGCCAGAAGCGGTGGATGCTCGACCTGTTCACCCGGCTCGCCGGGGAGATCGAGGGCGTCGGCCCCGAAGCCGCCGACCGGCTCGGCCGGGTGCTCATGCTGCTGCACGAAGGGGCCCTGGTCGCCCACGGCCTGAAGGTCTTCCCGGACCCGGTCGCCCGGGCCCGCGACGAGGCGGACGCCCTGCTGGCCGACGCGGTGAGGCGCTGAGCCCCAGCCCCCCGCCCACCTGCGGGCAGGCGGCCCGGAGCCAGGCACTACCCTCGTCCCGTGGAGCTCAAGAACATCCCGGACCCCGGTTTCTCCGACGACGACGGCTCGGCGTCCCCGGCCCTGACCAGGGCGCTGGACGACTGGTCCCGGGACCGCAGCGCCGTCGGCCCCGTCCTCACGGCCCTGCGGGACGCCCGGCTCCTGGTCCCCGTCGTCGCCGTCCTCGGCGAGGTCGAGGTGGACGAGAAGGGGCTGCGGCGCGAGAAGACCAGCGACATGGCCGTGCCCACGCTGAAGGCCGGCGACCGGCGCGCGCTGCCCGCCTTCACCTCGACCGCCTCGCTGGCGCTCTGGGATCCCGAGGCGCGCCCCGTCGCCGTACCGCTGCACCAGGCCCTCCAGGCCGCCGCCCACGAGAAGGCCGACACCGTCGTGCTGGACCTCGCCGGGCCCGTCGCCTTCGAGCTGAGCGGACAGGCGCTCCTGGCGCTGGCAGAGAACCGCACCAGCACCGACCCGCTCCAGGACCCCGCCGTCATCGAGGCCGTACGGGAGACCGTCGCCGCCGACCCCGCCGTCGTCCGCGCCCATCTCGGCCCCGGCAGCGCGGACGGCACCCTCGCGCTCGTCCTCGCCGCGGACGCGGTGCCCGCCGAGGCGGCCCGCCGGATCGCCGGGGCGCTGTCGGCCAGCGAGGTGCTGCGGGCCCGGCTGGTCAGCGGTCTCGACCTGGCCTTCCTGCCCGCCGGTACGGCCACCCCGGGGGAGCCTCTCTTCGCCCGCTGATCGTCGGGCCGGCCCCGGCCCGACGAGCGCGATACGCCCACCCCCGTGAGAATTGTCGGGAAAATCGGATGAAATCCGACCGACCGGACGATATCGCGAGGTGGTTCCATGCAGAAGCGGATCGTGGCGTCAGAGTTTCTCGGCACTTTGCTGCTGGTGTTCTTCGCCGTGGGGTCCGCGGTGGTCGCCGTCGAATACCTCGGCACGGTGGGCATCGCCCTCACCTTCGGCTTCACCCTCCTCGCGCTGGCCTACGCGCTCGGCCCGATCTCCGGCTGCCACGTCAACCCGGCGGTGACGCTGGGCATGCTGATGGCCGGCCGGATCGACGTCCGTACGGCCGTCGAGCGCTGGGTGGCCCAGTTCCTCGGCGCGATCGTCGGATCGGCTCTGCTGTTCCTGCTGGCGAAGCAGATCCCCGGTCTGGAGACCAGCGGCGAGTTCGGCACCAATGGCTACGACGACCGGTCGGCCGTCGGCATCAACATCGGCGGCGCGTTCCTCGCCGAGGTCGTGCTCACCTTCCTGCTCGTCTACGTGGTCCTCGCGGTGACCCACAAAGTCGCGGTCACCGGCTTCGACGGGCTGCCCATCGGCTTGGCGCTCGCCGCGATCCACCTGGTGGGCATTCCGCTGACCGGCACCTCGGTCAACCCGGCGCGCAGCTTCGGCCCGGCGCTCTTCGCAGGCGGCGCCGCCCTCTCCCAGCTCTGGCTGTTCATCATCGCGCCGCTGGTAGGCGGCGCGATCGCCGCCTACGCCCACCGGCTCACCCACCCCTTCCCCAACGTCCTGCCCGGGGAGCCCGAGGACGCCATCTGACGCCACCCGAGGGCCCGCGAACGGCCCCGGACATCCGCACACCCGGCACACAC
>NZ_JBHXJG010000228.1:0-9603 GCF_042723425.1 Streptomyces sp. NPDC058375
GCCCCGAGCCGTTCTCAGGCGTACTCGGTCGGGATCACCGGCTCGCCCCGCGACAGCTGGATCGCCGACATCGGCAGCCCGGCCCGCGCGGCCACGTGGCGGTCCCGGACCGCGTCCAGCGGCTCGCGGGCGACCACCTCGCCGCCCCGCACCAGCTCCTCCAGCAGCTGCCGGCCGGCCAGCTCCTCGGGGACCGGGCCGGTGCCGATCACCTCGGCCTCGGCGACGCCGTGCTCGTCGGTCCGGCGCGCGGCCCACTTGCGGCCGCCGACCGACGACTTCGCGCCGAGCGACTTCTTCGCCACCGGCACCAGCGGAGCGTCCGGCTCCGCCGAGCCGGCGCGGGCCACCAGCTTGTAGACCATCGAGCAGGTGGGGTGCCCGCTCCCGGTGACCAGCTGGGTGCCGACCCCGTACGCGTCCACCGGCGCGGCGGCCAGCGAGGCGATGGCGTACTCGTCCAGGTCCGAGGTCACCACGATCTTCGTGCCCGTCGCCCCCAGCTCGTCCAGCTGCTGCCGCACCCGGTGCGCGACCAGCAGCAGGTCCCCGGAGTCGATGCGTACGGCACCCAGCTCGGGGCCGGCGATCTCCACGGCCGCCCGGACCGCCTCGGTCACGTCGTACGTGTCGACCAGCAGCGTCGTGCCCCGGCCGAGCGAGTCCACCTGCGCCCGGAACGCGTCGCGCTCGCTGTCGTGCAGCAGGGTGAAGGCGTGCGCGCTCGTACCGACCGTCGGGATCGCCCAGCGGAAGCCCGCCGCCAGGTCGGAGGTGGCGTCGAACCCGCCGACGTACGCGGCGCGGGCCGATGCGACCGCCGAGAGCTCGTGGGTGCGGCGCGCGCCCATCTCGATCAGCCGGCGGCCCCCGGCGGCGGCCGACATCCGCGAGGCGGCGGCGGCGATGGCGGAGTCGTGGTTGAGAATGGAGAGGATCACCGTCTCCAGTAGCACGCACTCGGCGAAAGACCCCTCGACCCGCAGGATCGGGGAACCGGGGAAGTAGACCTCGCCCTCCGGGTAGCCCCAGATGTCGCCGCTGAAGCGGTAGCCCGCCAGCCATTCGAGGGTCGGCTCGTCCACGATGCCCTGCTGGCGCAGGAAGCCGATCATCTCGTCGTCGAAGTGGAAGTTCTCCACCGCGTCCAGCACCCGCCCGGTGCCCGCGACGACGCCGTAGCGCCGTCCCTCGGGGAGCCGGCGGGTGAACGCCTCGAAGACCGAGTGGCGGTCGGCGGTGCCGGCCTTGAGGGCGGCCTGCACCATGGTCAGTTCGTACTGGTCGGTGAAGAGCGCGGTCGACGGAACGCCGACCCGCCGACCGAGGTCCGCTGTGTTCATGGCTGGGATGCTACCCCCTATTCGTCAAAGTGACGAGATGTGGGGTCCGTTTGTGCGCCGGGCCCGCCCGGGTGGCAGCATGGGACAGGTGAGCGTTGCTACCCCGCTAGAGATCGAACGTCCCGATTCGGCCGAGGAGGCCTTCGCGGTCCCCGAGCCGGACGTCCCGTGGGTGACGCTCGTCCACAACGACCCGGTCAACCTGATGAGCTACGTGACCTACGTCTTCCAGGCCTACTTCGGCTATCCGAAGGACAAGGCCCACAAGCTCATGCTGGACGTGCACCAGAAGGGCCGCGCCGTCGTCTCCAGCGGCAGCCGCGAGGAGATGGAACGCGACGTCCAGGCCATGCACGGCTACGGGCTGTGGGCCACCCTCACCCAGGACCGCGACTAGCCGCTCCCGGCGCCCCTGCCACCCGCCCCGTTCGACCCACCATCGGAGAATCCATGGCCGGCCATTTCGAGGCCACCCCCGGCGGCGGCGCGGCCGTCGCGCTCGACGAGGTCGAGATCTCGATCCTCCGCTCCCTCGCCGTGCAGCTGCTCGAACTGATCGGCCCGGGCGACGAGCCCGCCGACGGCGAGGACCCGCTCGCCGCCCTCTTCGCCGAGGGCCCCAGCAAGCCGCCCACCGACCCGGCGCTCGCCCGGCTCTTCCCCGACGCCTACGGCGGCCCCGGCGGGCCCGAGGCGTCCGCCCGGGCCGGAAAGCCGGAGGAGGAGCTGCGCGAGCGGTCCGCCGAGTTCCGCCGCTTCACCGAGATGGACCTGCGCTCCGGCAAGCGCGACGACGCCCTCACCGTCGTCCGCACCCTGGACGCGCTCTCGCCCGCCCCGGACGGCGGGGCCGTCCTCACCCTCACCGGCGACGAGTGCCGCAGCTGGCTCCGCTCCCTCAACGACCTGCGCCTGACCATCGGCACCCGGCTGGAGGTCTCCGACGAGGACCAGGGCGAGGAGGGCTCGCTCTACCGGCTCCCCGACACCGATCCGCGCAAGCCCATGGTGATGGCGTACCTCTGGCTCGGCGCGCTCCAGGAAACGCTGGTCGAGACCCTCATGCCGTAGGCGGCCTCCGGAAACACCGAACCGCCCACCCCGCCGGGGTGGGCGGCTCTTGTTCGCTCAACGGACGCTCAGATCCGAGTAATGATCCCGCCAAGTCATTCGGGTCATTCGTTCGGGTTGGGGCTTTATGTCCCCTTCTGCCTGTGGTGTGCACCACAGAATGTCCCACGGTGTCCGGTGACAGCCGTGATAAATCTTCACGACCGCCCGGGGACGCCACCCCTGTTTCCCGGGGGCGCTGCACACCGGCCGAACGCCGGTCGCACTCCATCCATATCCGGGGGGATCAGGACCTGATCCGCAGCCTTGTACGGCGCGGATCGGCGTGGAGAAAGGCGCACCACCATGACATCGGCGCAGGTCGACGAGGGACAGGTCGACAAGGATCAGCCCGGCGGCAATGCCGGGGACTCCGGAGCCGGCGGTGAGGGATACCAGCGCGGTCTGGGAGCTCGCCAGATTCAGATGATCGCCATCGGCGGAGCCATCGGCACCGGGCTCTTCCTCGGCGCGGGCAAAGCCATCGACCGGGCCGGGCCGAGCCTCATCCTGGCCTACGCCATCGCGGGTATGGTCATCTTCTTCGTCATGCGGGCCCTGGGCGAGCTCCTCATGTACCGCCCGGTCTCCGGTTCCTTCTCGGAGTACGCCCGCGAATTCATCGGCCCGTTCTTCGGATTCGTCACCGGCTGGACCTACTGGCTGTTCTGGGTCGTCACCGGAATCACCGAAGTCACCGCCGCCGCCACCTATATGACGTACTGGTGGAACATCCCGCAGTGGCTGTCCGCCCTCGTCTTCACCGTCATTCTCTACGGCGCCAACCTGATCTCCGTGAAGCTCTTCGGTGAGCTGGAGTTCTGGTTCTCCATGGTCAAGGTCACCGCCATCATCGGCATGATCCTGATCTGTGCGGGCGTCCTCACCGTCGGCTTCTCCGACGCCGGCGACACCGCGACCGTCTCCAACCTCTGGAACGACGGCGGCTTCTTCCCCAACGGCATCACCGGCACCCTCATGACGCTCCAGATCGTCATGTTCGCCTTCCTCGCCGTGGAACTCGTCGGCGTCACCGCCGGGGAGTCCAAGGACCCCGAGACCGTGCTGCCCAAGGCCATCAACACCGTGCCGTGGCGCATCGCCGTCTTCTACGTCGGCGCGCTGATCATGATCCTCTCGGTCGTGCCGTGGTCCACCTTCAAGCCCGGCGTCTCCCCCTTCGTGAAGGCCTTCGAGGAGATGGGGCTCGGCGTCGGCGCGGCCATCGTCAACTTCGTCGTCCTCACCGCGGCGCTCTCCTCCTGCAACTCCGGTATGTACTCCACCGGCCGCATGCTCCGCGACCTCGCCCTCAACGGCCAGGGCCCCCGCGCCTTCACCAAGCTGACGAAGAACGGCCTGCCGCTGGTCGGCACCACGTTCTCCGCCGCCCTGATGCTCGTCGGCGTGTGGATCAACTACCAGTGGCCGGGCGAGGCGTTCAACTACGTCGTCTCCTTCGCGACCATCTCCGGCATGTGGGCCTGGATCATGATCCTGATCAGCCAGATCCGCTACCGCCGCATGGCCGACGCGGGAATGCTGCCGCAGTCCTCGTTCAAGGCCCCCGGAGCCCCGTACACGAGCTGGTTCGCGCTCTGCTTCATCGGCATGGTCATCGTGATGATGGCGATCGACAAGGACGCCCGGATCTCGCTCTACTGCGCACCGCTGTGGGCGCTCATCCTCTTCGTCTCCTACCGGGTGCTCCAGGCGCGCACCCCGTCGGCCCCGGAGAAGGCCTCCACCGAGACCCGCTGAGCCGCTTGCCCCGGAGGGCCGGGGGGTCGCCCCACCGGCCCTCCGGGAGCCCCGTCGACCCCGAGGGCGGGCCCCACGACCGCCCCCTCCCGGACCGCCCCGGCCGCCCCAACGGCCGACGTGTCCACCATGCGGGCCCCCGCGTACCACCCACCGGTACGCGGGGGCTCGATGCATATCCTGGCGCCATGCTGACCATCACCCAGACGCTCTACGACCAGATCGTCGCCCACTCCCGCGCCGACCACCCCGACGAGGCGTGCGGAGTGGTAGCCGGCCCGGCCGGGACGGACCGCCCCGAGCGCTTCATCCCGATGCTCAACGCCGCCCGCTCGCCCACGTTCTACGAGTTCGACTCGGCCGACCTCCTCAAGCTCTACCGCGAGATGGACGACCGCGACGAGGAGCCCGTGATCGTCTACCACTCGCACACGGCGACCGAGGCCTACCCCTCCCGCACCGACGTCACGTACGCCAACGAGCCCGGCGCCCACTACGTCCTGGTCTCCACCGCCGACACCGACGGCTCGGGCCCCTTCCAGTTCCGCTCGTACCGCATCGTGGACGGCGAGATCACCGAGGAAGACGTGCAGGTCGTCGAGGCGTACTGAGCCCCCGGGTGGCTCGCAGGGCCGCCGCAGGGGTCTGGCACACTGCACCCCGAACCCATCAAGGCAGCAGGAACCAGGAAGCCGGTGCGAATCCGGCACGGTCCCGCCACTGTGACCGGGCCCCCTCCCGTACGGACTCCGTGCCGGAGGGCGGCCCGGAAGCCAGGAACTGGCCCGCCGCCTTCTCGCATCGACCAGGGGACGCGGAAATCCCCCGGAGAGGCCCCGCCATGTCCCGGCGCACCCCTGCGCTCATAGCCGCCGCCGTGCTGCTCCCGCTCGTTCTCACCGCCTGCTCCGCCTCCTCCTCCGACGGCGACGCCGCCACCGAGGGCAAGGCGTCGGCGACGGGCGAAGGCTTCCCGTACACCGTCAAGAACTGCGGTGTCACCACGACGTACAAGGCCCCGCCGAAGCGCGTCGTCACCATGAACCAGCACGTCACCGAGATCATGCTGGAACTGGGCCTGAAGAAGTCCCTCGTCGGCACCGCCTACCTCGACGACCAGGTCCTGCCGAAATACGCGAAGGACTACGCCTCGGTCCCGGTCCTCGCCAAGGAGTACCCCTCCTACGAGCAGGTCCTCGCCGCCGACCCCGACTTCGTCTACGGCGGTTACGGCAGCGCCTTCACCGCGGGCGACGGCCGCGGCCGCGAGGCGTTCAAGAAGTCCGGCATCGAGACCCGCCTCAACACCGAGAGCTGCACCAAGGGCGACCAGCCCATGGACACCCTCTACGAGGAGATCCGCGAGGTCGGCCGCACCTTCGGCATCAGTGACCGCGCCGAGGCCTGGATCGAGCAGGCCAAGGCCGACAACGCCGCCACCGCCAAGAAGCTGGCCGACCTGAAGCCCGTCTCCGTCTTCGTCTACGACAGCGGCGACAAGACCGCCTTCACCGCGGGCGGCGAGGGCATCGGCAACGAGCTGATCGAGCGGGCCGGCGGCACCAACGTCTTCGCCGACCTCGACAAGCCCTTCGGCGACGCCTCCTGGGAGAACGTCGTCGACCGCAAGCCCGAAGTCATCGTGATCTACGACTACGGCGCCACCACCGTCGAACAGAAGAAGAAGCGCCTCCTCACCGACCCGGCCCTCGCCGACGTCCCCGCCATCAAGAACAAGCGCTTCGCCGTCATGCCGCTCTCCGACGCGGTCCTCGGCGTCCGCGTCCCCGCCGCCGTCGACAAGCTCGCGGCCCAGCTCCACCCGGCGGCGGTCAAGGCGGCCACCACCCCGTGACCTGCCGCGCCTCCGCAACGCGGCGGCCGCTCGGTTACGTCCTGGTGCTCGGCGTCCTCGCCGCGCTCCTGGCCGTCGCCGTGCTGGCCGCCCTCGCTCTCGGCTCCGTCCGCATTCCGCCCGGCCAGGTGCTCGACATCCTGACCGGGCGGGCGGAGGCGAGCCCGTTCCGCACGATCGTCCTGGACGTCCGGCTGCCCCGGGTCCTGCTCGGCATCGTCGTCGGCGCCGGACTCGCCGTCATCGGCACCGTCCTCCAGGCCCTCGTACGCAACCAGCTCGCCGACCCGTTCCTCCTCGGCGTCTCCTCCGGGGCCTCCACCGGCGCGGTCCTGGTGATCGTCCTCGGCATCGGCGCGTCCCTCGCCACCACCGTCACGATCCCCGCCGCCGCCTTCGCCGGCGCGCTGCTCTCGCTGCTGCTCGTCTACTCCCTGGCGCGCGGCGGGGGCGGCCTCACCACCAACCGGCTCGTCCTCGCCGGGGTCGCCGTCTCCTACATCCTGTCCGCCCTGACCAGCCTGATCCTGGTCACCTCCGCCCGCGCCGACCACCTCCAGGAAGTCCTCTACTGGACCCTCGGCGGCCTCGGCGCGGCCCGCTGGGACATGCTCGCGCTGCCCGCGATCACCCTGGTCGTCGGCACCGCCGTCCTCCTCACCCTGGCCCGCCCGCTCGACCTGCTTCTGGTGGGAGAGGAGGGCGCGACCGTCCTCGGCCTGGACACCGCCCGCTTCCGGGCCGCCGTCTTCGTCCTCGCCTCGCTGATGACCGGGGCGCTCGTCGCGTACAGCGGGGCGATCGGCTTCGTCGGCCTGATGGTCCCGCACATGGCCCGGATGGCGGTCGGCGCCGCACATCGCGCGCTGCTCCCGGTCGTCGCGCTCGGCGGCGCGGTGTTCCTGGTCCTCGCGGACCTGGCCGCCCGGACGCTCGCCGCCCCGCAGGACATCCCGGTCGGGGTGCTCACCGCGCTGACCGGCGGCCCGTTCTTCCTCTGGATGCTGCGGCGCAGGCCCGAGGGAGCACCCGCATGACGACCGAACGCACTCCCGAGGGAGCCCGCCCGTGACCACCCTGCGCACCGAGGCCCTCTCGTACGGGACCGGCGAGGGCCGCCATCTCGTCGACGCCGTCGACCTCACCGCCGCCGACGGCGAGACGGTCGGCCTGGTCGGCCCCAACGGCAGCGGCAAGACCACCCTCCTGCGCTGCGTCTACGGCACCCTGCGCCCCACCCACGGCCGCGTCCTCCTCGACGGAGACGACCTCGCCACCCTCCCCGTGAAGGCCCGCGCCCAGCGCATCGCCACCGTCCCGCAGGACGGCCACGCCGGGTTCGAGCTCACGGTCGGCCAGGTCGTCGCGATGGGCCGCGCCCCGCACAAGCGGTTCTGGGAGGCCGACACCGCCGCCGATACCGCCCTGGTCACCGAGGCCCTCGCCCGGGTCGGGATCGCCGCACTCGAACCCCGTACGTTCGCCTCCCTCTCCGGCGGCGAACGCCAGCGGGCCCTGGTCGCCCGCGCCCTGGTCCAGCAGCCCTCGCTCGTCGTCCTGGACGAGCCGACCAACCACCTGGACATCCGCTACCAGCTGGAGATCCTCTCCCTGGTCCGCGACCTGGGCACCACCAACCTCCTCGCCCTGCACGACCTCAACCTCGCCGCGTACTACTGCGACCGCCTCTACGTCCTCAAGGACGGCCGGGTCGTCGCCTCCGGCACCCCGGAGGAGGTCCTGACGGCCGAGCTGCTGAGCGAGGTGTACGGCGTGGCCGCCGAGGTCAGCGCCCACCCGAGGACCGGCGCCCCCACGGTCGTCTACCTTCCGGAAGACGGCGCCGCGCGACAGGAGTCCACATAGCGGTCGCTCACCATCCATCATGTGGGATCACACTCGGGTTTCCGCACAGGGAATCGATACGATGCCCGCATGGTTCCCCATGACGTGAGCAACAAGACGCCGGGCACGCTGCTCGTCGCGCGGCTGCACGTCGACCTGTGCAGGCTCGCCAGCGCGATCTGTCCCCGCAGCCTGCCCGTGAGCCGCCCGGCCTGAGCCGCGGTCCGCGCGCCCACCCATACGCACCACCCCCTGCGCGGGGGCTGAAACGCGCGCCCCACGCCACCTCTCCGCTTTCGACAGGAGCCCACGCCATGGCCATCGAGGTCCGCATCCCGACCATCCTCCGCACCTACACCGACGGCGCGAAGGCCGTCGAAGGCAACGGGGACACCCTCGCCGACCTCTTCGCCGACCTGGAGAGCCGCCACACGGGCATTCGTGAGCGCATCGTCGAAGGCGAACAGCTCCGCCGCTTCGTGAACGTCTACCTGAATGACGAGGACGTCCGCTTCCTCGACGGCATCTCCACCAAGCTCAGCGACGGCGACAACGTCACGATCCTCCCGGCCGTCGCCGGCGGCATGCGCTGATGCGGTACGACTCCCCGCTGGCGGCCGTGGGGAACACCCCCCTCGTCCGTCTCCCGCGGCTGTCCCCGTCCGAGGACGTCCGTATCTGGGCCAAGCTGGAGGACCGCAACCCCACCGGTTCGATCAAGGACCGCCCGGCGCTCCACATGGTCGAACAGGCCGAAAAGGACGGCCGGCTCACCCCCGGCTGCACCATCCTGGAGCCCACCAGCGGCAACACCGGCATCTCGCTCGCCATGGCGGCCAAGCTCAAGGGCTACCGCATCGTCTGCGTCATGCCGGAGAACACCTCGCAGGAGCGGCGCGACCTGCTTGCCATGTGGGGCGCCGAGATCATCTCCTCCCCGGCCGCCGGCGGCTCCAACACCGCCGTACGGGTCGCGAAGGAGCTCTCGGCGGAACACCCGGACTGGGTGATGCTCTACCAGTACGGCAACCCGGACAACGCGGGCGCCCACTACGCCACCACCGGCCCGGAGATCCTCACCGACCTCCCGTCCATCACGCACTTCGTGGCGGGCCTCGGCACCACCGGCACCCTCATGGGCGTCGGCCGCTACCTCCGCGAGAACCGCCAGGGCATCCAGATCGTCGCCGCCGAACCGCGCTACGACGACCTGGTCTACGGCCTCCGCAACCTCGACGAGGGCTTCGTCCCCGAGCTGTACGACGCCTCGGTCCTCACCACCCGCTTCTCGGTCGGCTCCGCCGACGCGGTCACCCGCACCCGCGAACTCCTCCAGCAGGAGGGCATCTTCGCGGGCGTCTCCACCGGCGCCGCGCTCCACGCGGCGATCGGCGTGGGCAACAAAGCGGTCAAGGCGGGGGAGAGTGCCGACATCGTCTTCGTCGTCGCGGACGGCGGCTGGAAGTACCTGTCGACGGGCGTCTACACGGCGGAAACGACGGAAGCGGCCATCGAAACGTTGCAGGGCCAACTCTGGGCGTAGGCCCTTGAGGCCGATCTTTTGAGCCCCTCCGGCGATTGAGGAGCGGGGTCCGGGGCAGCGCCCCGAAGGGCCCCCCCCCCCCCCCCCCCCCCACACCCCGACCCCCCCCCCCCCCCCCCGCAACCCCCCCCCCCCCCCCCCCGCCG
>NZ_JBHXJG010000228.1:9611-11837 GCF_042723425.1 Streptomyces sp. NPDC058375
ACCTGTTAGCGGGGGCGCGGCTGGGGGTGCGTGGTGCGGCGCTGTCCTTCTGAGCCCCGGCGGGGGGGGGGGCCGGCCGGGGGGCCGGCCCCCCCCCCCCCCAGGGCCCCGCCCTCACCCCGCCCCCAACTCCCGTACCCGCTCCCACAGCACGGGATCCACGGCCCCCACCCTCCGTCGGAACCCGCCGATCCCCACCTCCCGCAGCTCATCCGTCTCCAGGAAACTCTGCCGCCCCTGCCGGTCCCCGACCGTCCCGTCCGGCAGCGCGATCACCCCGGGCCGCTCCTCGTGATGCTTGCTGGTGATCTTCGCGACCAGCGCCGTGCGCGCCCTGCCCCGCCCCCGTACCGAGATCACCAGACACGGCCGGTCCTTCGAGCCGGGCCCGTCCTCGTACGGCACATCGGCCCACCACACCTCGCCCGCCCGCGGCGTACGCCCGTCCCCACGCCCCTCCGGACCCGAAGGGCGCGACGGACCCGAAGGCCGGGACGGCGGCCGGGCCGAACCCGCCGACTGCCGGGGCCGCCGCGAGCGGGGCCCCCGGTCCGAGCGCCCGCGCCCGTCCACCACCGCGGCGACCAGCGCCAGCAGAACCACGGCGACCAGCGCCACCCACCAGAACGTGTTCATCCCCCGACCGTACCGGCGGCCAGGAGGGGCACGGCGGGCCGGACCGTGGGCGCGCTTCCATCGAACCGGTGACAGCGCAGGTGAGTTCCCCCACAACGGAGGGCAGCGGAGGAGCGACGTGGAGTTTCGCGCCTTACGCTCGACAAACCGCAAAACCGATCCCGCAGGAACCGACACCAGGCTTCGGCGGATCGCACGAACCCTCCCCGTTCCCGCGCCCCGGAGGTTCACGCTCCATGAAGCTCACCGTCGTCGGCTGCTCCGGCTCGTTCCCGTCCCAGGGTTCGGCATGCTCGAGCTACCTCGTAGAGGCCGACGGCTTCCGGCTGCTCCTCGACATGGGCAACGGCGCCCTCGGCGAGCTGCAGCGCCACGTCGGTCTCTACGACCTCGACGCGATCTTCCTCAGCCATCTGCACGCCGACCACTGCATCGACATGTGCGCGTACTTCGTCGTGCGGTACTACCCCCACGGCGGCGACCGCCCCCGCCCTCTCCCGGTCTACGGCCCCGAGGGCACCGAGCAGCGCCTGACCGCCGCCCACGGCGACACCCCCTCCGACCGGGCGATGGCCGAGGTCTTCGACTTCCACACCCTCAAGTCCGGGGCCTTCGAGATCGGCCCGTTCTCGGTCCGTACGGAAAAGCTCTGCCACCCCGTCGACACCTTCGGCATCCGGATCGAGCACGGCGGCTCCACCCTCGCCTACTCCGGCGACACGGGGGCCTGCGAGGCGCTGGAGGACCTGGCCCGGGACGCGGACCTGTTCCTCTGCGAGGCGTCGTTCGTCGACGGCAAGGAGGACATCCCCGACCTGCACCTCAACGGCCGCGAGGCCGGTGAGGCGGCGGCCCGCGCCGGAGCGCGCCGGCTCGTCCTCACCCACATTCCGCCGTGGACCGACGCCGACCGCAACGCCGCCGACGCCCGCGCGGTCTACCCGGGCCCGGTGGAGCTTGCGGTCCCGGGCGCGGTGTACGAGGTCTGAGACGGCGGCCGCTTCCCCGGTCCGGGCGGCTCTGCGAGACTGCGCGGATGATCACGGTCAGACCGGCCCGGGAGGGCGATCTCGACGGCTTCCTGGCCCTGGCGTCCCAGGTGGAGCACTGGTTCGGTCCGATGGTCGAGGAGCCGGGTTTCCACCGCGCGGTGGAGGCCCACATCCGTGACGGGGCGGCGCTGATCGCCGAGTCCACGGAGCTTGCCGACGCTTCCGCCGTCGCCCTCGGCCCGGCCGGCGGCCTGCTGTTCGGCGCCGCCCCGCCGACGTACCACGTGCACTGGCTCGTCACCTCCGAGCACCGCCGGGGCGCGGGCGTGGGCCGGCTGCTGATGGCGGAGGCGATGCGCCGGTACGTGAGCGGGCCCGGCACCGTCGAGGTGGTCACCTTCGGCCCCGACCACCCGGGGGCGGTGGAGAGCGGGGCCCGTGCCTTCTACGAGCGGCTCGGCTTCGCGCCCGGCGAGCCCGCCGACCCCGGCCCGGAGGGCGGCTCCCGCCAGATCTACCGGCTGGACGTACCCGTTCCCGTACGCGAGGGATGACACGGCCGCACGGCAGACAGACCGAAGCCCCCGCCACCCGAAGA
>NZ_JBHXJG010000229.1:0-11804 GCF_042723425.1 Streptomyces sp. NPDC058375
GGCTTTGACTGTGCGTGCGCCGTCAGGGACTCGAACCCCGGACCCGCTGATTAAGAGTCAGCTGCTCTAACCAACTGAGCTAACGGCGCCTGCTGACCTGGAGAACTCTACCCGACGCGCCGGGGTGCTCCGAACCATTTACCGGCCGCCACGCCCCGTCAGATAGTCGTTTTTTTCCTTTGTTCCGTCAAAATGCGATATGTCAGGAGAGTTAAGTCGCTGACGTCCGTTACGGCTGCGCCCGAAGATCTTGACGAATGACGAGCGCGGAGGGGAATCGCATGACTGTGCCGGTCTTCGAGGAGTACGAACCCGCCATCGACTGCGGATGCGCGGGGTGCGCCGTGCGGCGGCGCTCCGCCGCGAGGGCCCTGCCGGTGCGGCGCGGGGGCCATCCCGCCGCGCACGGCGCGCGGCGCGCCCTGGTGCTGGCCACGGCCGCCGGGGTGGTCCTCTCCTGCGGGGCGGCGGGCGCGGCGGCAGCCGCCGGCCACGCCCCCGGGCCACCCCACGCCGACGGGGGAGCCGACCCGGAGCCGGCCACCCCGCAGGGCGAGAAGGGCCCGCTGCGGGGCACCGGCGCCTCGGGCCCGCCGTCCGCCGGGGCGGCCGCGCCCAAGACGAACCGGGCCGACATCATCGCCCGGGCCAAGACATGGGTGGCCGCGAAGGTCCCGTACAGCATGGAGAAATACTGGTCGGACGGCTACCGCCAGGACTGCTCCGGCTATGTGTCGATGGCCTGGAACCTCGGCACCAACGAGTGGACCGGCAGCCTCGCCGCCCACGGCACCCGCATCGCCCGCGCCGACCTCCAGCCCGGCGACATCCTCCTCTTCCACAACTCGGCCGACCCCGCCAAGGGCTCGCACGTCACGATCTTCGGCGGCTGGGCGAACTCCGCGCGCACCCAGTACGTCGCCTACGAGCAGGCGCGCCCGCGGACGCGGAAGCAGTCGACGCCCCTGGCGTACTGGAACAACTCCGACCGGTACGTGGCGTACCGCTACAAGGGCGTCACAGGCGGATCGCCCGGCTCCGGGTCCTCCACCGCTTTCCCCGGGGTCAAGCAGTTCGGCCCCGGCGCCAACAACAAGTACGTCACCCAGCTCGGCCAGATGCTGGTGAAGCGGGGCGGCAAGCGGTTCTACGCGGTCGGCCCCGGGCCCGTGTGGGGAACGGCGGACAAGCGGGCGACCCAGGCGTTCCAGCAGGCGCAGGGCTGGAAGGGCAAGGAGGCCGATGGCATCCCCGGCCCGGACACCTGGCGCCTGCTGACCACCGGCGGCGGCCGGAACATTCCGGCCGCCGGCGCGGGCGGCAGCCCAAATACGGCCGTCGCGTTCCCCGGACGCGGCTATTTCAAGCCGGGTCAGTCCAACAGCCATGTCGACCGGCTCGGCAAACAGTTGGTGAAGAAGGGATACGGCAAGCACTACGTGTCGGGCCCCGACCCGCGCTGGACCGAGGCCGACCGCCGCAACGTCGAGGCGTTCCAGCGGGCCCAGGGCTGGCGCGGCGGTGCGGCCGATGGTTACCCGGGGCCGGAGACCTGGCGCCGGCTCTTCGCGTGACGGACGTGACGACGTGACGGAAAGGAATCGGGAACCGGTGACCCCCAACAACAACCACACCCCCCACGCCACCCCCGCCCCCCACTCCCTGGACGACCAGCTCCCCCCTTCCCTCTTCGCCCGCCCGGGCAAGGCAACCCCGCCCCCACTGTTCGGCCCGGTCCGGGAGGAGGCGGTGCCGCCGGGGGGCGGTGAGGCCCCGTCGCGCCGGGACGCCGAGCTTCCGTCTCCGTTGCCGGCCAGGGCGGATCGGGGTGCTCCGCCCCCACTGTTCGGCCCGGTCCGGGAGGAGGCGGTGCCGCCGGTGGGCGGTGAGGCCCCGTCGCGCCCGGACGCGGAGCTTCCGCCTTCGCCGGACGGGGACAAGGCCCCGTCTGTGCCGCCCCGGCCCGCCACCCCGGAGCCCCCGAGCGTGAGCCTGCACCTCGGGCCGGCCCCGGACCACGGCACGGACGGGCCCGCCTCGGGCCCGGTCTCAGGGGGGCCCGCTTCGGATTCCACTTCGGGCTCCGCGCCGGACCCGGCGCCCGATCGCCCGACCTCTGATCGCCCGGCCCCCGACCGCCCGGCCGCAGGCCGCCCCGTGCCGCTCGACGGGAACCTCCATCTCAGGCCCGTCCGGCGTTTGAGGACGGAACCCTCGGCGGAGTGGACCCCGCACCCGTCGTACGGGGCCGAGCCGGAAGCCCGGCCCGCCCCCGCCAGGGAATCCGTGGACAACCCCGGGCCCGACACCGAGCTGGACCTCGTCCTGGACCTGGCCCCCGGCGACCGGGCCGCCTCGGCCACCTTCTCCGTGCCCGTACCCGGCCCCGCCGCCCCCGCGTCGCAGACCACCGCGACCACCGCGGCCACCCCGGCCAACGCCACCGCGACGACCGCCCCGCCCCCCGGCCGCCGCCACTCCGTCATCGCCAACGAGACCACCGCCTCCATCCCCGTACACCTCCTCTTCCGGGACGACCAGGAGCCGGCCGAGGCGGCGGCGCTGCCCGGGCCCGGAGCCGTCGTCCACCGCCCCGCCACGGGGGACCGCTCGCCCGCCACCCGCCGGCCCCCCGTGCCGCGTTCGCCGCAGACGCGGGTGCAGCCGTCGACCCGGCCCGCCCCGGTCGCCGACCCCAGGCTCACCGAGCGGCCCGGGCCCGCCCTGTCCGGCTACGCCGCCCTCCTCGCCGGCGCGGCCGGAATCGCCGGCGGCCTGGCCGTCCTGTGGTGGCGCGGCGCGCTGCCCGCCGCCTGGCAGAGCGCCGTCGGCCTCACCCCCCGGCCCGACCTCGGCATCGGCGTCGGCGCCTGGGCCGCGCTCGCCCTCCTCGCCACCGTCGTGCTCCTCGCGCTCGGCGGCCTCGGCCGGGGCCGGGTCGGGTACGCATGGGTGCTGACGCTCTTCGGCGACTACCGGGGCAGTGTCCGCCGCACCGGCCTCGTCTGGGTCTCACCCCTCCTGCTGCGCCGTCGCGTCGACGTACGCCTGCGGCACTGGCGCAGCGAACCGCTGCCCGCCGTCGACGCCAACGGCACCGCCCTGCGCGTCGTCGTCCTCGTGGTGTGGCGGATCAAGGACACGGTCCGGGCCGTCCTCGGCATCGAGGACCACGAGGCGTACCTGAGCGCCCAGGTCGAGGCCGCGATGGCCCGGGTCCTCTCCCAGCTGCCCGCCGACGCGTTCCACGAGGACGCCCCGACCCTGCGCGACGCGGAGGCGGTCGGCGACGCGCTGACCCGGATGCTGAAGGCGGACTGCGAACCGGTCGGCGTCGAGGTGTACTCGGCGCAGCCGACCGGCATCGAGTACGCCCCCGAGGTCGCGGCGGCCATGCAGCGGCGGCGGATCGCGGCGATCGACTCCCGGCACCGCGACAGCGTGCTCACCTCCGTGGTGGACGCGGTCGACGACACGGTCAACCGGCTCACCACGCGCGGCATCGTCGAGCTCGACGACTACGAACGCAAGGCGCTCGTCAAGGACTTGACCGTCGCCTTCTACACCGGCCGCAGCGGGGGAGGGGACGGAGCCTGAGGGCCGGGGGAGGTTCCGGGGCGACCCGGGGCGGCTCGGGGGCCGCCCCGGAATATGACGCTCATTGGTCTGGACATGTTCACGTCGCGTCAATAATCTAAGACTTGGTCTAGACCGCAGCATCCGCGTCACGCACGGCACCACGTACCAAGCGCGCAGCAGTCGAGCAGTGCTCATGGAACCTCCCCCACGTTCTAGAGGAGCGACAGCCCATGCGGAAAAAGGCAAGCGCGGCCGTGATCGGCCTGGCGATAGCGGGCGTTTCGGTGCTCGCGACCAACACCGCCAGCAGCCACGGCTACACGGACTCCCCGATCAGCCGTCAGAAGCTCTGTGCCAACGGCACGGTGACCGGCTGTGGCAACATCCAGTGGGAGCCGCAGAGCGTCGAGGGGCCCAAGGGCTTCCCGGCGGCAGGACCGGCGGACGGCAAGATCTGCTCCGGCGGCAACGGACAGTTCGCCCAGCTCGACGACCCCAGAGGCGGCAACTGGCCCGCCACGCAGGTCACCGGCGGACAGGGCTACAACTTCCGTTGGCAGTTCACCGCCCGCCACTCCACCAGCGACTTCCGCTACTACATCACCAAGAACGGCTGGGACTCCACCAAGCCGCTCACCCGGGCCGCGCTCGAATCGCAGCCCTTCATGACCGTGCCGTACGGGAACCAGCAGCCGCCGGCCACGCTGACCCACCAGGGCACGATCCCCACCCAGAAGAGCGGCAAGCACATCATCCTCGCCGTGTGGAACGTCGCGGACACCACCAACGCGTTCTACGCCTGCTCCGACGTCAAGTTCTGACGTTTCATCAGTTATCGTGCGGCGCCATGAGGAGTACCGGCACCGTCGCGGAGCTCGTACGACGTCAATGGGGTGACCACCGGCCCGCCCTGAAGCACGGCCCCACCGTGCTCAGTCATCACCAGGTGGCCGAGGGCGCCGCCGCACGGGCGGCGCTCCTCGCGGATCTGCTGCCGCGCGGCGGCGAACCGCACCTCGGCGTGCTGCTCGACCACACCCCTGAGTTCCCGCTGTGGCTCAGCGCGGCGGCCCTGGCCGGGGCCGCCGTCGCGGGGATCAACCCCACCCGGCGCGGCCCCGAGCTGGCCCGCGACATCCTGCACACCGAAGCCCGCCTCCTGATCACCGAGCGCGCCCACCTGCCGCTCCTCGACGATCTGGAGCTGCCGGGCGTACGGATCCTGGTCACCGACACCGAGGCGTACGCCGCCCTGCTCGACCCCTGCCCGGACCCGGTCTGGTGGCCCGGGACGGCGACGGCGACTACGTACCCCTGGATGCCGAGGGGCTTGCGGCCCTGCTGGAACGGTACGGGGGGCGGGGGAGGACGGTGGGAGGGATGCGCGCGGGAAAAGCGAAGTGGCGGCCTCCGTGAAGAAGACCGCCACCCCGTGTCGTGCGCCGTCAGGGACTCGAACCCCGGACCCGCTGATTAAGAGTCAGCTGCTCTAACCAACTGAGCTAACGGCGCCTGCTGACTCGAAAATAATACCTGGTCCGCAGGGGTGCTGATGACACCCTCCGCCCGGGAGCCTCCCGGAGTCCGCCCGGACCGCGCTCAAGCCGCCCCGTGCCCGCCCACCGCATCCGGGATCAGCGGCCCGATCCAGGCGGTGAAAGGTTCCCGCAGCTCCTCGCCCGCCGCCCGGACGATCTCGTTCGGATCCTCGGCGGCCTCCAGGCCGAAGCGGTCGCGCAGCCAGGCCCGGAACGCGGGGTTCTCCGGGCAGGGGTCGTACGCCTCCTCGTCCCCGTCCGCCGGCTCGCTCTCGTCCGCGTAGTCCACGCCGTCCCAGTCGCCCATCGGGGTCCAGCCGGAGGCCAGGACGCGCAGCAGCTCGGGCAGGTCGCGGGCGACGACGTGGACGCCGCCCTCGTCGCCGAGGAAGAGCACCGGCAGGGTGGCGAGGTCGGCGCGGTCGTCCCGCAGCCAGAACGCATAGGTCGAGCCGGAGCCGGTGGCCTGGGCGAAGGGCCGGATACGGTCGGAGAGCTGGGGGTAGCCGCCGTCGTCGTGCCCGAACTCGATCAGCTCGAAGCCGGGGGCGTAGTAGTCGTCGACGTCCGCGTCGAACTCCGTGAGCAGGTCCAGGGTGGGGGTCGGTGTCTGCATGGCGGTGACGCTACCGGGGGCCTCGGACAGCTCCCGCCCCGGCCGGACCCGGGCCGGAGTGACCCTACAGCGCCAGCGACAGCAGCACCGGCGCCGCCCGGCGGCTCAGCGTCTCGGCCGCCGACCGCAGCCGGTGCGCGTCCTCGATCGGCAGCGACAGGGCCAGGCAGCCCGCGGCGGAGCCGGCCGTCAGCGGCACGGCGGCGCAGACGGTGCCCACCGCGTACTCCTGGAGGTCCAGCACCGGGACCGTGGCGGCCTGGGCGTCCAGCTGGGAGAAGAGGATCTTCTCATCGGTGATCGTCCGTGAGGTGAGCCGGGCCGTCCGGTGCCGGGAGATGTGGTCGCGCCGCCCCTCGTGGTCGAGCTGGGCCAGCAGGCACTTGCCGACCGCGCTGGCGTGCGCCGAGGAGCGGAAGTCCACCCACTCGTTGACCGCGGGGGTGAGCGGCCCGTCCGCGACCTGGGTCACGCTGACCTCGCCGTCCACATACCGGCTGAGGTAGACCGCCGCGCCGACCGAGTCGCGCAGCTCGGTCAGGGTGAGCTGGAGGCGGTCCTCCAGGGCCTGGCGGCGGGCCGCCCCGGAGCCGAGCAGCAGAAGCGACGCGCCGATGACGTACGCGCCGTCGCTGACCTGCTCCACATACCCCTCGCGGCGCAGCGTGAGGAGCAGGGAGGCGAGGTGGCCGGTCGGCAGCCCCGTCTCGCGGGAGATCTGGGCATCGGTCACGCCGTCGCCGTGCTTGGAGACCGTTTCGAGCACGCGCAGGGCGTACTGCACCGCGTGGAACGGTGCGGTCGGCTCGGGCTTCAACGCCACGGTGTCCCCCTACCAGGTTGTGACCGCAAGCTTTCGCCCCACGATAGCCGCCGGAAGGCCTCCGCGGGGCGGCAGTTGACGAGTCAGTAGGGGCGCCCCGGAGCTGTCATCTGGGGCGCACCCGTCTGGCATATGCCAACGTCATGGGCGGTGGCTCAACTGCGAGGTCACAGCACCGCGTTGAGGAACTCGCGCGTACGTTCGTGCGACGGATCGGAGAAGATTTTCTCCGGGGATCCGGACTCCACGACCCGTCCCGCGTCGAACATCAGCACCTTCTCCGAGACGTCCCGGGCGAAACTCATCTCGTGGGTCACGCAGAGCATGGTGATGTCGGTGTTGCGGGCGATGTCCTCCAGCAGCTCCAGCACGCCCGCCACCAGCTCCGGGTCGAGCGCCGAGGTCACCTCGTCCAGGAGCAGGATCTCCGGCTCCATGGCGAGCGCGCGGGCGATGGCGACCCGCTGCTGCTGGCCGCCGGAGAGCTGCGAGGGGTGGGCGTCGACCTTCGCCGAGAGCCCGACCAGGTCCAGCAGCTCCCGTGCCCGGGTCTCCGCCTCCTCGCGGCTCTTGCCGAGGACGCTGACGGGGGCCTCGGTGATGTTCTCGATCACCTTCATGTTCGGGAAGAGGTTGAACTGCTGGAAGACCATCCCGATCTTCTTCCGCGACTCGCGCAGCTGCTTCTCGCCCGCGGGCTTCAGCGAACCGTCCGGGGTGCGGATGTGGGTCAGAGGGGAGCCGTCGACCCAGATCACCCCGCCGCTGACCTTCTCCAGCGTCATCAGCAGCCGCAGGATCGTCGTCTTGCCCGAGCCGCTGGGCCCGATCAGCGTGACGTGCTCGCCGCGGTCCACGGTGAAGTCCAGCTCGTCCAGGACGACATGGTCGCCGTAGCGCTTGACCACCTTGTCGAACCGCACCAGCGGCTCGCCCGTGCGGGCGGCTGCCGGGACGGCGTCCTCGGGAGCTGCGGCCGGCCCCGGCGACTCCGTCTTCTTCAGGGGGAGGGGTTCAGTGGCCAAGGCGCTTCTCCAGCTTTCTCATCAACAGCGACGTGGGGTAGCTCGCGACCAGGAAGATCAGGCCGGCGAGGGTGAACACCTCGGTGTAGGCGAAGTGTTCGGCCCCGTACTTCCGGGCCTCGAAGACCATCTCCTGCACCGTGATCACGGCGAGGAACGGCGTCTCCTTGAACATCGAGATCGCGTAGTTCCCGAGCGCGGGCAGCACATTGCGCACCGCCTGCGGCAGGATCACGGCCTGCCAGGTGCGCCGGGGCGACAGTGACAGCGCGCGGCACGCCTCCCACTGGCCCTTCGGTACGCCGTCGATCCCGGCCCGGTAGACCTCGGAGGTGTACGCGGCGTAGTGGATGCCCAGCACCGCGATGCCGATGTACAGCGGCTCCACCGTGTTGAACAGGGCTGCCGCACCCACCAGTTGCACCAGCAGCGGGGTGGAGCGGACGAACTCCGTGACGGTGCGCACGGGGACGGTCACGAACCGGCTGGGCGCACGCCCGGCCATCGCGACGACCAGCCCCAGCACGGCCGCCACCAGGGTGCCGAGCACGGTGGCCAGCAGGGTGACCCTGAACCCGTTCAGCAGGTCGGGCAGGGACTCCCTGACGGCGTTCCAGTCGAAGCCGTTCACCGGGTACCTCCCACGGCGGTCGTGGACGCGCTGCGGCTCTTGAACAGGCTCTTCGCGCCGGTGTCCAGGCCGAGCCGCCGCTTGGCGCTCCGCTCCAGCAGATTCATCAGCATCGTCAGGGCGTACGCCAGCACGAAGTAGGCGGCCAGCAGGGTCAGATAGGCGGTCACCGTCTCACCGGTACGGTCGCGCAGCTGCTGCACCACCGTCATCAGGTCGGCGGCCGAGATCAGCCACAGCAGCGGGGTCGCCTTCAGCAACTGGATCAGCAGGTTGGTGAAGCTCGGGATCATCTGCACCCACGCCTGCGGCAGGATCACCTTCCACAGCCGCCTGGTCGGGCTCAGGTTGAGGGCGATCGCCGCTTCGTACTGCCCGCGCGGTACGGAGTTGACGGCCCCCCGCACCACTTCGGCGCCGTACGCACCGAAGTTCAGGCCGAACGCGACCACCCCGCAGATCAACGGCTCCAGTTCGTAGCCGGTCAGCAGCGGCATCGCGTAGTAGAGCCAGAACAGCTGGACGTAGAGGGAGGTGCCCCGGAAGAACTCCACGACCACGCGGGAGACCCCGCGGGCCAGGAGCAGTCGGCTGTTCGCCATCAGCCCGAGCGCGAAGGCCAGCACTCCGGCCAGCAGCGCGCCCAGGACCGTGGCCTGGAGCGTCACCCACAGACCGGACCGGACGCGGGGGAGCTCCTCGACGAGGAGGGAGAAGAAGTCACTCATGCGTGCGTGCCCGCCCGCCCCGTCAGCCCTTGCACAGTTCCGCGGTCTTCAGGTCGGCCGGCGGGATCTCCGTCTCCCCGAACCCGTACGGCTCCAGCAGCTGCACATAGCGCGAGCGGTCGGAGACGATCTTCTTCAGCTCGCGGTTGAAGGAGTCCCGCAGGTCCTCGTTGCCCTTGCGGAACACCGCCCCGCCCGGCGAGAACTGCTTCTTGCCGTCCAGCTGCGGCACGAACGCCTCGGTGACCTCGGTGTCCGGGTTGGTCTTCGCCAGCCAGCGCAGAGAGATACCGGTGAGCAGGAAGGCGTCGATGCGGCCGCCCTTGACGGCGTCGGCCCCGTCCTGCGGCTTCTGCAGCGTCTTGATCTTGCCTTCGGTTATGCCCGCACCCTTGGCGTAACTGCCCTCGACCGCACCGGACATGACGCCGACGGTGATGCCCGCCTCCTTCGCGGAGGCCAGGTCGGTGACCTTCTTCGGGTTGCCCTTCTTCACCATCAGCGCGGTCGGCGAGATGAACTCCGGTTCGGAGAAGATCGCGTTGCCGCAGCGCTCCGGGGTGATGGCCATGCCCGCGCTGACCACGTCGTACTTGCCGGCCTGGAGCCCGGGGATCAGCCCGTCCCATTCGGAGAGCGTCGGCTTCAGCTCGTCCACCCCGAGGGCCTTGAAGATCTCCCGGTGCAGCGTCGGGGCCTCGCCCTTGAGCTCCTTGCCCTCCAGGTAGCCGTACGGGGCCTCGTTGGCGTACGCCACCCGCACAAAACCCTGCTTGCGGAGCTTCTCCAGAGCGCCCTCGCCGGTCGCGGAGCCGGCGTCGGTCTTGCTGCACGCGGTGAGGAGGCCGGGAACGACGAGGAGGCCGCCCACGGCCGCCGATCGGTTGAGGAAACCCCGGCGGGACAGGTTCGGGAATTCAGCCATGGTTCGCAATCTCCTGGAGGTCGAACAGTCCGGACAGGGTGAGCGCCTGCCCGATCCCGTACGTCTATGCGGGTAGCCGGTGGCATGTAACCCAACAGTGGCCGGAAGGTGACCTTCCCGTGCCCGAAGGGGGCGGAGTGCGACCAGGGATGCGCGGGGCGTGTTCCCCGTCGCAGCCAGTTCATGACTTCACGTCAGCCGTTTCTGTGATCAGCTGGCACCATGGTTGCCATATGGACAAGCGTCGTGGCCGTCGGGGGCACGCTCCTGGGGGCTGTGGTCACGCACCTCTTCCAGCGCCTCGCGGCCTCGCGCACGGAGAGGTTCGCGCGGTCGGAGGCGCTCCGGCAGGAACGCACGGCCACCTACAGCGCGTTCGCCTCGGCGGCGGAGGAGTACCGGCACGGGCAGGCGGGCCGCTGGTACCGCATGCGGGAGGGGCACGCCGCCGAGGCGTTCGTCGAGGCGCGCGACGAGGCCCACCGGCTGCGCACCGCCACCCGCCAGGTGCTCTACCGGGTCAAACTGCTCACCGACGACCAGGAGGTCATCCGCGCCGCCGAACAGGCCTATCGGTGCACACGGGATGTCTCGACCGCGCAGGACCAGGCCGGGCACGACGCGTTGGACGCCGGGGCGCGGGAGGCGATCGAGGCGTTCATCACCCGGGCCTCGCCGCTCACCCGTTGAGGTCGGACCCGTTGAGGTCGGACCCATTGAGATCGGACTCGTTGAGGTCGGTGGAGGGGACGTAACCGCGTTCCTTGTCGACCACGTTCGGCAACGGCTCGCCGCGCGCCCACCGTTCGTACAGCGTGACGAACTGCTCGCCCAGCCGGTCGCGCCACCCCACCGTGTCCCCGCTCAGGTGCGGCGAGACCAGCAGCCCCGGTACGTCCCACAACGGGCTGTCGGTGCCCAGCGGTTCGTCCTCGAACACGTCGAGCGCCGCGCCCGCCAGCCAGCGGCGGTTCAGCGCGTCCACCAGGTCGGCCTGCACCACGCTCGCCCCGCGCCCCACGTTGATGAACCGCGCCGATGGCTGGAGCAGACCGAAGAAGCGGCTGTCGAACATCCCGCGCGTCGCCCCGGTCAGCGGGGCCGCGCCGATCACCCAGTCCGCCCGCGCCGCCAGCCGGTCCAGGTCCGCCGCCCCGTGGATGGTGCGCCGGGCGGTCCGCCCCACCAGGGCCACCGTGACCCCCAGGCCGTGCAGCAGCCGGGTGATCTCCCGGCCGATCGGGCCGGCGCCGACGACCACCGCGCGTGAACCGGCCACCTGCTGCCCCTCGCGGTGGTGCCAGCGCCGCTCCCGTTGCAGCGCCAGGGTGCCGGGGAGGTTTTTGGCCATCGCCAGCACCAGCCCCGCCACGTACTCCGCGATCGGCCGCTCGAAGATCCCCCGCGCATTGGTGAGGACGGTGTCGGAGGCGACCAGCTCCGGGCAGAGCAGCCGGTCCACGCCCGCGCTCGCCGTGTGCACCCAGCGCGGCCGCCGCCCCGGACCCGGCCAGGCGTCCCGTACCGCGTCCGACGCGAAGTCCCACACCAGCAGCACATCGGCGGCCGGAAGCAGCCCGGCGAGCGTGGCGGCGTCCGCGTACCGCACGTCCACCCGGCCGGTCAGCCGGCCGAGCCGCGGGGACGGTTCGGCGTCGAGGACGAGCAGGACGGGATCCGGCATCGCTGGGCGGCCCTCCGCGACGGAACGGGACTACGGATCGCCCACGCTCGCAGCAGGTCACCCGCGCGTCAACGAGGCCCGGCCGCGCGCCCCTGTGCCCGGCGGGGGGAATACTGGGAACAAGTCGGGGCAAGAGTGACCGGTCGCGCGGTCACGGCCGCCGGAGCGTCCGGAGGGCCGCGGCGGCCCCGGGCGGGGCCGCCCGCCGCGATCCCGCGCAGGGGCTCGCCCGCCGCGCGGCGCGCCGTCGCCGCA
>NZ_JBHXJG010000230.1:0-11690 GCF_042723425.1 Streptomyces sp. NPDC058375
GGCGAACCGAGGAAGTTCGCCCGCCCGTCGGGAAACGGTCGTTGGCCGGTGGCCCACCGGCCCCCGGGGCGCGGAGGTGTTACGCCTTCAGCGCCTTGTCGACGGCCTTCGTGAACTCGTCGGCCGTCATGGGGGCGTTCTCGCTGCCCTCGCTGGTGATCTTCTTGTCGTCCATCTTCAGCGTCGGGGTGCCCTGCACACCGCTCTCGTCGAACGTCTTGGACATCTTGATCGCCCAGGCGTCGTACGTGCCGTCCTCGACGGCCTTCTGGAAGGCCTTGTTCCCCTTCAGCGCGTCGACCGAGTCCGCGACCTCGATCAGATAGCTGTCCTTGGCGAACTTGTCGTCGCTCTCCTCGGGGTGGAACTTCGCCGAGTACAGCGCGGCTTTGTACTCCAGGAACGCCTCGGGGCTCACGTCCAGCGCCGCACCGAGCGCGCTCAGGGCGTTCTTGGAGCCCTCGCCGTTGTCGGTGTTGTCGATGAAGGTCGCGCCGACGTACTTGACCTTGTACTTGCCGGCCTCGACGTCCTTCGAGATCGTCTCGCCGACACCCTGCTCGAACGTGGCGCAGACCGGGCAGCGCGAGTCCTCGTACAGCTCCAGGGTCTTCTTCGCGCCGGACTCGCCGACCACCACGGTGGTGCCGTCCTTGCCCGAGGTGTTCTTCGGCGCGGTGACGTTCTTCGCGTCCGCTGCCGCCTCCCAGGCGTCCGGCTTGTTCAGCTGCGCCACGCCGTAGGCGATGCCGCCGAACACGGCGAGGGCGGCGACGACCGAGCCTGCCACGACGAGCTGCTTGCGGGTCTTGTCCTTCTTGGCCTGGCGCTCGCGCTCGGCCCGCAGCCGCTCGCGGGCCGCTGCCTTGTTCGCCTGGGTGTTGCGCTTGCTCATGATCGTTCTCCGTGGGTACGTGTGTGGGGAGTGGGCCTGCCGTACAGCGCGCGTCGCCGTGCCCTCAGGCAGCGGCGTACAGCGCGGGCGGCGGGCCCCTGCGTCCCACGCAGTGCACGAGGAAGCGGGCGGTCAGCGGCGGGTGCGGACGCCCGGCGGGCCGGGAGCGGCGGGCCGCGGCCCGGACACCGGCGCGCACCACGGCGACCGCGGTCAGCAGCGGCCGGAACGCCAGCAGGGCCGCCGCGCGCAGCAGCCCCGCGAGGGCCGCCTCGCCGCGCCGCAGCCAGGCCGCGGCGAGCAGCCCGACCGCCACATGGGCGACGAGCAGCAGCCACGGCACCGCGGGCCCGGGCTGGGCGAGGAGCGCCGCCGCGCGGTCGCCCGCACCGGCCACATCGGCCAGCGGGGTGCCCACCGCGCCGACGCCCGCGATCCGGGCCCCGCCCGTGCCGACCTCGCCGCCGCACAGGACGTCGAAGCCCACCGCGCGCAGCGGGCCCGCGACCGGGCCGCCGGCCGCCCCGTAACAGAGATGCTGGCCCGTGGTGAAGAGCGTGTCGGCGGCCAGCTCCAGCGGGACCAGCAGACCCGCGATCGCCCCGAAGCCGCGCTCCCGGCCGGCCAGCGCGTACGCCACGGCGAAGACGGCGGCGGCCAGCAGCGCGACCGCGGTGAGCGGCAGCGGAACCCGGGAGAGCAGCACATGGGACGCCGTGGACAGGGTGACGACGAGCGCGGTGAAGACCGCCGCGCGCGCGACCCTGAGCTGCGTCCCTGAGATGTCCATCGCCGGAAAGTGTGTCATGCGCCGAGGTAAACGGGCCTTAAAAGAGGCTGAGAGTCCCCCTGCGGGGGCCCTGCGCCGCCGGCGCCTACACCGGGCCCCGCAGCCCCGGGATCTTCCCGTTGCGGAAGAGGTCCACGAAGATCTGGTGGTCCGCCCGGGCCCGCGCGCCGTAGCTGTGGGCGAAGTCGACCAGCAGCGGCGCGAAGCCCTCCTCATCGGCAGCGATGGCCGCGTCGATCGCCCGCTCCGTGGAGAACGGCACCAGCGAGTGGCCGCTCTCGTCGTCGGCGGCCGCGTGCATGGTGGCCGTCGCCCGGCCCAGATCCGCGACGACCGCCGCGATCTCGTCCACCTCGTCGATGTCGGACCAGTCCAGGTCGACCGCGTACGGCGACACCTCGGCGACCAGCTGGCCGGAGCCGTCCAGTTCGGTCCAGCCCAGCCACGGGTCGGCGTGCGCCTGGAGCGCGCGCTGCGAGATCACCGTGCGGTGCCCCTCGTGCTGGAAATACTCCCGCACGGCGGCGTCCGTGATGTGCCGGGAGACCGCCGGGGTCTGCGCCTGCTTGAGGTAGATCACCACATCGTTCTCCAGGGCGTCGCTGTTGCCCTCCAGGAGGATGTTGTACGAGGGGAGCCCGGCCGATCCGATGCCGATGCCCCGGCGGCCCACCACGTCCTTGACCCGGTAGGAGTCGGGGCGGGTCAGGCTCGACTCCGGCAGCGTCTCCAGATAGCCGTCGAACGCGGCCAGCACCTTGTAGCGCGTCGCGGCGTCCAGGTCGATCGACCCGCCGCCGTCCGCGAACCGGCGTTCGAAGTCCCGGATCACCGTCATCGAGTCCAGCAGCGAGAACCGGGTGCGCGAGCGGGCGGCGCGCAGCGCGCCCAGCAGCGGGCCGTCCGCGGTGTCCAGCGTGAACGGCGGCACCTCGTCGTTCTTCGCGCCCGTCGCCAGCGCGCGGATCCGCTCGCGGTAGGCGGCGGCGTAGATCCCGACCAGCTCGGTGATCTGCTCGTCGGCCAGCGCCTTCGCGTACCCGATGAGCGCGACGGAGGCGGCGAACCGCTTCAGGTCCCAGGTGAAGGGGCCCACGTACGCCTCGTCGAAGTCGTTGACGTTGAAGACGAGGCGGCCGTTGGCGTCCATGTAGGTGCCGAAGTTCTCCGCGTGCAGATCACCGTGGATCCACACCCGGCCGGTGCGCTCGTCCAGGAACGGGCCGCCGTGCCGCTCCCGCTCCAGATCCCCGTAGAACAGGCAGGCCGTGCCCCGGTAGAACGCGAAGGCCGAGCCCGCCATCTTGCGGAACTTGACCCGGAAGGCGGCCGGATCGGCGGCCAGCAACTCCCCGAAGGCGGTGTCGAAAACGGCGAGAATCTGCTCCCCGCGCTGCGCTGCGCCGGTCTGCGTTTCCGACATTTCTTGCTGCCTCCTGCGGTAGCTGGCGTATAGGACGAACCCGGGATCCACGTGACCGAGTGCATGACAAAACGGACACGTGTCCCGCCCTCTCCAACGCTCGGCGGAAGCCGGGAGTGCCCGTCGTTCGACTCCGTCACGTCGTAGACTTCCACGCTGTCCCCCCGTCCGTCATCGCCCGACTTCCCGGAGGCCCGACGCCGTGACCAAGCCGCCCTTCACGCACCTGCACGTTCACACCCAGTACTCGCTGCTGGACGGTGCGGCGCGGCTCAAGGACATGTTCGAGGCGGCCAACGAGATGGGCATGACGCACATCGCGATGACCGACCACGGCAACCTCCACGGGGCCTACGACTTCTTCCACTCGGCGAAGAAGGCGGACGTCACGCCGATCATCGGCATCGAGGCGTACGTCGCCCCGGAGTCGCGCAAGCACAAGCGCAAGGTGCAGTGGGGGCAGCCGCACCAGAAGCGCGACGACGTGTCCGGATCCGGTGGTTACACCCACAAGACGATCTGGGCGTCGAACAAGACGGGGCTGCACAACCTCTTCCGGCTCTCCTCCGACGCGTACGCCGAGGGCTGGCTCCAGAAGTGGCCCCGGATGGACAAGGAGACCATCTCCCAGTGGTCCGAGGGGCTCATCGCCTCCACCGGCTGCCCCTCGGGCGAGGTGCAGACCCGGCTGCGGCTCGGCCAGTTCGACGAGGCGGTCCAGGCGGCCTCCGACTACAAGGACATCTTCGGCGAGGGCAAGTACTTCCTGGAGCTGATGGACCACGGCATCGAGATCGAGCGCCGGGTCCGCGACGGGCTGCTGGAGATCGGCAGGAAGCTGAACATCCCGCCGCTGGTCACCAACGACTCCCACTACACGTACGCCCACGAGGCCACCGCCCACGACGCCCTGCTCTGCATCCAGACCGGCAAGAATCTCTCCGACCCCGACCGCTTCCGCTTCGACGGCACCGGCTACTACCTGAAGACGACGGACGAGATGTACGCCGTCGACTCCTCCGACGCCTGGCAGGAGGGGTGCGCCAACACCCTCCTGGTCGCCCAGCAGATCGACACCTCCGGCATGTTCGAGGCGAAGAACCTCATGCCGAAGTTCGAGATCCCGGACGGCTTCACGGAGATCACCTGGTTCCAGGAGGAGGTCCGGGTCGGCATGGCCCGCCGCTTCCCGAACGGTGTCCCCGACGACCGGCAGAAGCAGGTCGAGTACGAGATGGACATCATCATCCAGATGGGGTTCCCGGGGTACTTCCTGGTCGTCGCCGACTTCATCATGTGGGCCAAGAACAACGGCATCGCGGTCGGCCCCGGCCGTGGCTCGGCGGCCGGTTCGATCGTGGCGTACGCCATGGGCATCACCGACCTCGACCCGATCGAGCACGGGCTGATCTTCGAGCGGTTCCTCAACCCCGAGCGCGTCTCCATGCCCGACGTCGACATCGACTTCGACGAGCGTCGGCGCGTCGAGGTGATCCGGTACGTCACCGAGAAGTACGGCGCCGACAAGGTCGCCATGATCGGCACGTACGGCAAGATCAAGGCGAAGAACGCCATCAAGGACTCCGCCCGCGTGCTGGGCTACCCGTACGCGATGGGCGACCGGCTCACCAAGGCGATGCCCGCCGACGTCCTCGGCAAGGGCATCGACCTCAACGGCATCACCGACCCCAAGCACCCGCGCTACAGCGAGGCGGGCGAGATCCGGGGGATGTACGAGAACGAGCCGGACGTCAAGAAGGTCATCGACACGGCCAAGGGCGTCGAGGGCCTGGTCCGGCAGATGGGCGTGCACGCCGCCGGCGTCATCATGTCCAGCGAGCCGATCGTCGACCACGCGCCCGTCTGGGTCCGGCACACCGACGGCGTGACCATCACGCAGTGGGACTACCCGCAGTGCGAGTCGCTCGGCCTGCTGAAGATGGACTTCCTCGGCCTGCGCAACCTGACGATCATGGACGACGCCATCAAGATGGTGAAGTCCAACAAGGGCATCGACCTGGAGATGCTCTCCCTGCCGCTGGACGACCCCAAGACGTACGAACTGCTCTGCCGCGGTGACACGCTCGGCGTCTTCCAGTTCGACGGCGGGCCGATGCGCTCCCTGCTCCGCCAGATGCAGCCCGACAACTTCGAGGACATCTCCGCCGTCTCGGCCCTCTACCGGCCGGGCCCGATGGGCATGAACTCGCACACGAACTACGCGGAGCGCAAGAACGGCCGCCAGGAGATCACCCCGATCCACCCGGAGCTGGAGGAGCCCCTCAAGGAGGTCCTCGGCCTCACCTACGGCCTGATCGTCTACCAGGAGCAGGTCCAGAAGGCCGCCCAGATCGTCGCCGGGTACTCACTCGGCGAGGCCGACATCCTGCGCCGCGTGATGGGCAAGAAGAAGCCCGAGGAGCTGGCGAAGAACTTCGTCCTCTTCGAGAAGGGCGCCAAGGAGAAGGGGTTCTCCGACGCGGCGATCAAGGCGCTGTGGGACGTCCTGGTGCCGTTCGCCGGATACGCGTTCAACAAGGCGCACTCCTCGGCGTACGGCCTGGTCACCTACTGGACCGCCTACCTCAAGGCGAACTACCCCGCCGAGTACATGGCCGCCCTGCTGACCTCGGTCAAGGACGACAAGGACAAGTCCGCGGTCTACCTCAACGAGTGCCGCCGCATGCGCATCAAGGTGCTCCCGCCGAACGTCAACGAGTCGCTGTCCAACTTCGCCGCCCAGGGCGACGACGTGATCCTCTTCGGCCTGACCGCCATCCGCAACGTCGGCCAGAACGTCGTGGACTCGATCATCCGGTCCCGCAAGGCGAAGGGGAAGTACAGCTCCTTCCCCGACTTCCTCGACAAGGTCGAGGCGGTCGTCTGCAACAAGCGCACCGTCGAATCGCTGATCAAGGCCGGCGCGTTCGACGAGATGGGCCACACCCGCAAGGGCCTCGTCGCCCACCACGAGCCGATGATCGACAACGTGGTCCAGGTCAAGCGCAAGGAGGCCGAGGGACAGTTCGACCTCTTCGGCGGCGGCGAGGAGGAGAGCGGCGAGCCGGGCTTCGGCCTGGACGTGGAGTTCTCCGACGTCGAGTGGGAGAAGGCCTACCTGCTCGCCCAGGAGCGGGAGATGCTCGGCCTGTACGTCTCCGACCACCCGCTGTTCGGCCTGGAGCACGTGCTGTCCGACAAGGCCGACTCCTCGATCTCCCAGCTCATGGGCGGGGACTACGGGGACGGCGCCATCGTCACCGTCGGCGGCATCATCTCCGGCCTCCAGCGCAAGATGACCAAGCAGGGCAACGCCTGGGCCATCGCCACCGTGGAGGACCTGGCGGGCTCCATCGAGTGCATGTTCTTCCCCGCCACCTACCAGCTGGTCTCCACCCAGCTCGTCGAGGACACCGTCGTCTTCGTGAAGGGACGCCTCGACAAGCGCGAGGACGTGCCCCGGCTCGTCGCCATGGAGATGCAGGTCCCCGACATCTCCAACGCCGGCACCAACGCCCCGGTCGTCCTCACCATCCCCACCGTGAAGATCACCCCGCCGATGGTCACGCGGCTCGGCGAGGTGCTCAGCCACCACCGGGGCGACACCGAGGTACGGATCAGGCTCCAGGGCCCCAGCAAGACCACCGTCCTGCGGCTCGACCGGCACCGGGTCAAGGCCGACTCGGCGCTCTTCGGCGACCTCAAGGTGCTGCTCGGCCCGGCCTGCCTGGCCGGCTGAGTCCGGGCACGACACGACGAGAGGGGTGTCCCGCCGGTGCGGGACGCCCCTCTCGCTGTCTTCAACGCCTGTCACTACCGCGCGCGGCCGACGGGTCAGTTGTGGCCGAAGCGTCGCTGATGCTTGCGCGCCACGTCGGACGGGCTGCCCTGGGCCTGCGCCTGCGGCTGGTTCTGCGACTCGTACGCCGTCGACTTGGCCTGCTCCGCACTACGCTCCGACGCGGACGCGCGGTCGTGCTGGCTGCCCTGCTTGCGGTTCTTGTTCTTGGCCATGGTGAATGCCTCCTGTGGGGAATCCTGGGGGGCCAGGACCGCTGTCAGACTCACATAGCGCCGCAAACGCCGCATGTTGGATCATTACCGTGTGTAGTGGTTTCCGCGGTCGCCTCCGTCCCGCGGCCTCCGCGCGCCCCTTTCCACGTTCCTTCTCCCTTCCTTTTCCTCTTCCTTTCCGGATCCGCCACGCCGATGATCCAGTTCCGGCCGTTAACCCCTGCGCGGTCGGGCAGACTCGAAGGAAACCCTGGGTAAGCGGACCCGGTCATCGAGGAGCGGGCCGCTGAACCGTTCCCGAGTTCTGGAAGAGGGTGGAACGCGTGGACCGTTGCGTCGTCCTGGTGGACGCCGGCTACTTGCTGGGCGCAGCCGCGAGTCTGCTGGCCGGAGAGCCCGCCCGTTCCCGCATCACCGTCGACCACGCCGCCCTCATCCAGGGGCTGCGCGAGCGGGCCGAGGCCGACACCCAGCAGCCCCTGCTCCGCATCTACTGGTTCGACGGCGCCCCCGACCGGGTGCCCCAACCCGAGCACCGCAGGCTCCGCGTGATGCCGCGCGTGACCGTACGCCTCGGCGCCCTGACCCGCAGCGACGGACGCTGGGCGCAGAAGGGCGTCGACGCCGCCATGCACGCCGAACTCACCGAACTGGCCAGGAACCGGGCCTGCTCGGATGTGGTCCTGGTGACCGGCGACGGCGACCTGCTGCCCGGCCTGATGTCCGCCAAGGAACACGGGGTCGCCGTCCACCTCTGGGCCGTACAGGCCGCCGACGGCGACTACAACCAGTCCGAGGACCTCGTCGCCGAGGCCGACGAACGGCGGGTCCTCGACCGGGCCTGGATCACCAAGGCCGTACGCGCCAAGGACCTCGGCGGCGCCTGCGCCCCGCAGCCCGCCACCCGCCCCGAGATCGCCGCGATCCTCTCCGCACCGCTGCCCGAGGCCGCCCTCGCCGCCTCCGCCGAACGCGCCTCCGAGGCGGCGGCCCAGGCCGCCGCGGCCCGGGCCGGCTCAACGGAGGCTGCCGAGAGCGCCCCCGCCGCCTCCGGCTCCGGCACGCCCGCGGCGGGCCACAAAGGCGTGCCGACCCCCAAGGACCTGGCCGCCCTGCGCGCCCACGCCCCCCACCCGGACCGCCAGCACCCGGCCCAGCCCGCCAGCGCCACGCTGCGCTGGTCCTCCGACAAAGGGTGGGTGGAGCGCGGCGGCCCCCTCGGGGAGCCGGCGGAGACCGCGTCCCTGCCGACCCTCGCCCAGGTCACCAGCGCCGAACAACGCTGGGCGGACCGGGAGGAGGACATCACCACCGTCGGCGGCGACCCCTTCGAAGTGGGCCAGGTCTTCGCCCGCCGCTGGATGGAACGCCTCCCGGAAACCGTCCACCTGCAGAAACTCTCCACCATGTACCCGCGTATCCCGCACCGGATCGACGGCGAACTCCTGCGGTACGCGGCCCGCTTCGGGCTCCTCGCCCACAAGGACGACCAGATCGACGAGCACGACCGCTACGCGATCCGGGCCGGCTTCTGGCGGGAGATCGACGTGCGGGCCGCCGCCGAGCACGTACCGGCGGGGGAGTAGGCGCTCGCCCGGGGGAGCGACCCGGAGCGGCCCCGGACGCGGACCGGGGCCCGTGACCCCGTACCCTCATACCTCGTGAGCACGGGCACAGCACAGGCGCAGAGGGACACCGGCACTGTGTGCTCGGTGCGCGATCTGGTCAAGACCTACCCCGCGACCCGGGGCCGTCGCGGCGCCCCCGCGACGCCCGAGGTCCGCGCCACGGACGGCATCAGCCTGGACGTCGAGCGCGGCGAGATCTTCGGACTGCTCGGCCCCAACGGCGCCGGCAAGTCCACGCTGGTCCGCCAGCTCACCGGGCTGATGCGGCCCGACTCCGGCAGCGTCGAGGTGCTGGGCCACGACCTCGTACGCCACCCCGAGCGGGCCTCCCGGCTGATCGGCTACCTCGGGCAGGAGTCCACCGCCCTCGACGAACTGACCGTCTCGCTCGCCGCCGAGACCACCGGACGGCTGCGCGGCCTCCCCGTCCAGGAGGCCCGCGCCGAGCGCGACGCCGTCCTGGAGGAGCTGGGCCTCACCGCGATCGCCGGGCGGCCCCTGAAGAAGCTCTCCGGCGGTCAGCGCCGGCTCGCCTGCTTCGCCACCGCCCTCGTGGGCGAGCGGCACGTCCTGGTCCTCGACGAACCGACCACCGGCATGGACCCGGTCGCCCGCCGCGCCGTCTGGGCCGCCGTCGACCGCCGCCGGGCGGAGCGCGGGGCCACGGTCCTGCTGGTCACCCACAACGTGATCGAGGCCGAGACCGTCCTCGACCGGGTCGCCGTCCTCGAACGCGGCCGGGTCATCGCCTGCGACACCC
The DNA here is from genome assembly GCF_042723425.1 of Streptomyces sp. NPDC058375. Taxonomy (NCBI): domain Bacteria; kingdom Bacillati; phylum Actinomycetota; class Actinomycetes; order Kitasatosporales; family Streptomycetaceae; genus Streptomyces; species Streptomyces sp. NPDC058375. Next base: position 9,511 of record NZ_JBHXJG010000230.1, read on the forward strand.
CCGCCGGGCTCAAGGAACAGGTCGCCGGTGAGGTGCGCGTCGAGCTGGTGTGGCGCGAACGGGCCCCGCTGGACGTCCCCGAGGTGGCGGCGCTGCGACCGTCCGCCCAGGAGTCCGGTCGGCGCTGGGTGCTGCGTCTTGGGCCGGACGAGGCTCGGGCCGCGGTCGCCGCGGTGACGGGCGGCGCGGCCTTCGCCGCGCTCGACGATTTCACCCTGGCCACACCCAGCCTGGAAGATGTCTATCTCGCGCTCGGGGGAGACGCCGGCGACGCGACCGAGGGGCTGGTGAAGGCGTGAGCGGCAGGAGTGACGTGGCGGACGTGTCGAAGGGGGGCGGCCTCAGGTGACGAGCATCATTCCGGCCAGGACCGCGACGACGCGCGGCCTGCCCGCGCCCGCCGGTTCCTCCGGTGCGGGCCCCGCCCGTACCCTCACCGCCCCCCTCGCACCGCGCGCCCGGCTGCTGCCCTCGCTGGCGGCCGTCTACCGCGCCCAGCTCTCCCGGGCGCGCGTCGCCCGGATCCCGCTGCTCTTCGTGGCGACCTTCCAGTCCGTCGGGATCATGATCCTGATGCGGGGCGTCGTGGACGGCGGATCGGAGGCCCGCGCGGTGGTCGCGGGGTCCAGCGTCCTGGTCGTCGCGTTCGTCGCGCTCAACCTGCTCGCCCAGTATTTCGGGCAGCTGCGGGCGAGCGGCGGGCTCGACCACTACGCCACCCTGCCCGTGCCGCCCGCCGCGGTGGTGCTCGGGGCGGCCGCCGCGTACGCCTCGTTCACCGTGCCCGGCACGGTCTTCACCGCGATCACCGGAAGCGTGCTGTTCCAGCTGCCGATGACCCATCTGTGGGTCCTGGTCGCCGTCGTCCCGCTCTCCGGGGCCGCCCTGGCCGGTCTCGGAGCGGCCCTCGGGCTGCTCGCCCCGCGCCCGGAGCTGGCGACCCTGCTCGGCCAGCTCGGGATGTCCGCCGCCCTGCTGCTCGGGGTGCTGCCGGCCGAGCGGCTGCCGGAGCCGGTGAGCTGGGCGCGGGACCTGCTGCCCTCGACGTACGGGGTCGAGGCGCTGGCCCGGTCCTTCGACGCCCGCCCGGACTGGGGGATCATCGCCTTCTTCCTCGCGATCTGCGCGGCGGTGGGGGTTCTCTCGCTGGCCGCGGCGACGTGGGCGTACCGGCGGGCCGCCGTACGGTAGGGGTTCCTCCCGCTCCGTCCGGTCGGCCGCCCGGGGCCCGGGCCGTTTCGGCGGGGCCCGCGCGCGGTGCGGTGCCCGGTGAGCCCGGGTGCGGTATCCGGTGAGGCGCCTCACAGGGTGGCCTGGCACGATGGCACGGTGACCGCACCTCTGACGCCGCCTCACCAGCCCGGCCCCCACGATCCCTGGGAGGCCCCGCCCTCGGGCTCCCACCTCGCGCCCTCGTCGGACGACCCGGACACGGTCACGGAGCTCCGTCAGGCCGCCGTCGTCGCCGTCCTGGTCGCCCTCTCGGGCATCGCGCTCGGGCTGCTGTGGCTGTGGCTCGCGCCGCGCGTTCCGCTGGTCTCCGACGACACGGCCGTCTTCCTCAAGAACAGTGAGGGCGAGGAGGCGATCGGGGCGGACGGCACGTTCGTCCTGCTGGCCATCGGCTTCGGCGCGCTCTCGGCCGCCGCCGTCTTCTGGCGGCTGCGCCGCGGAGGCGTCCTCGTGGTCGTGGGTCTGGCGCTGGGCGCGCTGCTCGCCTCGCTGATCGCGTGGCGGGTCGGCGTCTGGCTGGGGCCGTCCTCCGACGTGGTGGGGCGGGCCCGGGAGGCCGGTCAGGGCGTGACGTTCGACGCCCCGCTGGAGCTGCACACGGTGTGGGTGCCGGTGTTGGCGTGGCCGTTCGCGGCGATGGGGGTCCATCTGTTGCTGACGGCGGCGTTCGGGCCGCGGGATGTGGAGCCGGACTGGTCGGGGTATTCGGGGTACTACGACGGGCCCGTGCAGGGGCCCCTGGCGGGGCCGGCCTCCGGGTCGTCGTCCGGGTCGTCGCCGTCTGCGGGTGGGGGCGGGCCGGCCTAGGGTCGCCTGCGGCGGGCCTGTTCCCCTACCCATCCCCAAGCTCTCAACTTCGTTCGAGCAGGGGAGACCCCACTCTTTCCGAAGCCGGGGCTCCGCCCCGGACCCCGCTCCTCAATCGCCGGAGGGGCTCCATACAGCCC
>NZ_JBHXJG010000231.1:0-11547 GCF_042723425.1 Streptomyces sp. NPDC058375
CGCCTGCCTGGGATGTGGGCTGCGACGGCTTTGTGGGGGGGCGCCTTACCAGGCGCGCCCGCTCGGTCCGCTATCGGGGCGCCGGGGTGAAGTCGCGGTTGCCCAGGTACTGCGGCCTGGGCCGAGGAGCCGCGAAAGGCTCTTCCAGGGCGTTCTCCGTGCTGTTGTAGACGATGAAGATGTTGGACCGCGGGTAGGGGGTGATGTTGCCGTTGGAGCCGTGGAGGATGTTGCAGTCGAACATCACCGCCGACCCCGCCGGGCCGGTCACCTGCTGGATACCGTGCTGGTCGGCCATGCGGGTCAGGCTGTCGTGGTCGACCGATCCGACCGTGAGCCGGTGCACCCGCAGGGACTCCTTGTGGTAGTCAGCGGGCGTCTCCCCCACGGAGGGGATGAACGTTTTGTGGGAACCCGGCATGACCATGAGCGGCCCGTTGAAGGGGTGGTTGTCGGTGAGGCCGATGGAGATGCTGAAGGCGCGGGGTCGAGGCATACCGTCCTCCGAGTGCCACGTCTCGAAGTCCGAGTGCCAGTCGAACTCCGCGCCGCCGAACGCGGGCTTGTAGTTCACGCGGCTCTGGTGCACGTACACATCGGAGCCGAGCACCTGCCGGGCGATGTCCGTCAGACGCGGTGAGTGGATGAGCTCAGCGAAGACAGCGCTGATCTTCTGCGCTTCGAATATCGAACGGATCTCGTCGGAGTCGGGCTCACGCACCACCCGCTCGGTGCCCCGAAGCGTCTCGTCCTCGTTCAGCCGCCGCAGTTCGGCGAGGTAGTGCTCGACCTCCTGCGGGCTGAGGAGGTTCTCCAGGACCAGGTAACCCTCACTGTCGTATTGGGCAAGGCGGCCGCGGTCGAGCGGACCGGTGGCGGTCGACCAGACGGTGGGGTCCTGGCGGGACTGGGGGCGCGGCTCCGAGACGGTTCGCGTGGGGTAGAGGTCCGTGCGCCGGTGGGTGGTCGTCGTCATGTCTTCCTCCTTGTGCGAGGCGTGCAGGGGCTGGAGATGGGCATGGAGGTCGTGTACTAGTTGAGTCATGATCGATCTGCGGCGTCTGCAAGTGCTCAGGGCTGTTCACCAGCACGGGACGGTCACGGAGGCGGCGGCGGTGCTGCACCTGACGCCTTCTGCCGTGTCCCAGCAGATCCAGTCGCTGTCCAAGGACCTGAAGGTGGTGCTGCTCGAGCGGCACGGCCGGCGGGTGCGGTTGACGCAGGCAGCTCACGCTCTCCTGCGCCACGCCGACGCTCTATATGCCCAGTGGGAGAGCGCCACCGCGGAAATGGCCGCCTTCGGGCGGGGCGCGGGCGGCGTGCTGCGCATGAGCGCGTTCCCGACGGCGTTGTCGGCACTGCTGATTCCAGCGGCGCTTTCCATACGGGAGGAGTTCCCGGCCATGAGGGTCGAGATGAGCGAAGCGGAGTCGTCCGCCTGTTTCGACCTGCTGCTGAGCGATCGCATCGACATCGCGCTGGTCGTACCTCTGCCCGGCAACCCGACCCCCCGGGACCAGCGCTTCGATCAGCGCCCGCTCGCCGAGGATCCACAGGATCTGATCGTCCCGGAAGGGCACCGACTGGCCGGGCGCGGCCCCGTCGAGCTGGCGGAAGCGGCCTCGGAGGCGTTCGTCGCCGCTCCCGACAGCATCGACCAGCACCAGCTGATCCTGGCGGCGTGCCAGGCGGCCGGGTTCTCGCCGCACATCGAACACCGGGCGCAGGAGTGGAACGCCATCCTGTCGCTGGTGGCCCATGGTTTCGGGGTGAGTCTGCTGCCGCGTCTGGCTCCGATCCCGGCCGGTGTGCCCGTTGTCCGGGTTCCGCTGCGCGGCGCCCCGGTACCCGCCAGGCGTCTGGTGACCTGTATCCGCATGGGCAGCCATGAGCAGCCGGCAGTGGCCCGCGGCCTGGCGGCGCTGCGCGGGGCGGCCGGGGCCCGGAGCGGCATCAGCGTACTGACCGGCCGGTGACCCTCCTGCTGCGGTCATGACGCGGACGGACCGGGGTGCGTGCGGTGCTGGTGGTAGACGAGTGGCGTGTGTTCGATACGGTGCCCGCTCCAGGTGACCCGTCCGACCACGAGGACGTGGTCCAGGGCCTGCTGGACCGTTTCAACGGTGCAGACCACCGCCGTCGCGGCGTGCGTGAGGACCGGTTGCCCGTGGCGCAGGGCATGGGGAACGTCGTCGAAGCGACGGCGGGGATCACCGCTCGCGAACTGCTGGGTCAGTGTGCGCTGGTTCCAGCTGAGGGCGTTCACGGCGAAGGCCCGCTGCTCCACGATGTGCCGCAGTGTCTGGCTGTTCGCGGCGAGGGAGATCAGCATGCTGGGCGGATCCATCGACAGGGAGATCACCGCGCTGGCGGTGCACCCGACGGGTCCGGTGTCGCCGGAGGTGGTGATGACGGTGACGCAGGTGGGCAGGTGGGCCATGGCGGAGCGGAAGGCGTCGGTGGTGTCCGTGCGTCCGTCTTCGCGCAGCGGGGTGATCACGGGTTTGTCTCCCTCGTCTAGTTGCGGGTGGCGGCGGGCTCCAGGGTGGTGGCGATTGCTGCGCGGTCGACCTTGCCGTTGGCGTTCAGCGGCAGAGTGTCGAGCCGCGTCACGAAGGACGGCACCATGTAGGCCGGCAGCCGCTGCCGGAGCGCCTCCTGAACGAAGGACGCTTCGCTTTCGCCGACGTACGCGGCGCGGAGTTCCACCTGCGGGCCGGGGCTGGCCGCCACGACGATCGCCTCCTGGACTCCGGGCCTGTCGCGCATGGCGGCCTCGATCTCGCCGAGCTCTACCCGGTAGCCGTGGATCTTCACCTGCTGGTCGAGGCGGCCCAGGTGCAGGAGCACGCCATCGTGCAGCCGAACGTAGTCGCCCGTGCGGTAGAACCAGTTGTCGCCGGGTGCCGCGCGGCCGTCCGACCGGAAGGTCTCGGTGCTCTGCGGGTCGACGAAGCGTCCCGTGTCGGCCGTCGGGTCGAGGTAGCCGGGAAACCGCTGCGGGCCACGGGCGACGAGTTCGCCCTCCTCCGCCGGGCGCAGGCTCTCGTCCAGTACGGCGATGTCGTGGTGGGGGTGCGCGTGTCCGATCGGCACTGTGCCGTTCGGTGTCTCGGGCCAATCGGCCGGCTCGGCCGGCAGGCGGTACTCGGTGCACGTGACCGTGAGTTCGGTGGGACCGTACAGATTGACGATCTCGCTGTGTGGCGCCGCGGTCCGCCAGGCACGGGCCTGGGTGAGCGTGAGCGCTTCTCCGGCGAACAGGCTGTGGCGCAGCGTGGGCATCGACGAGGGCCTCAGTCGGCGTAGCCGCGACGCGAGAGAGATGACCGAGGGCACGGAGAACCAGTGGCTCAGGGCCTGGTCGTTGACGAAGCGGACCGGGTCCAGGAGGTCCTCCCAGCTGGGGACGACGAGGGCCGCCCCCGTGCTCCAGGCACTGAACATGTCGAAGACCGACGGATCGAAGGTCAGGTCGAAGGTCTGCGACAGCCGACTCCCGGGGCCGATGCCGTAACGCCCGTGCATGTGGCGGATGTAGGCGGCGACGTTGCGGTGGAGCACGGGCACGCCCTTGGGCGCGCCGGTGGAGCCGGAGGTGAACAGGATGTACGCCGGGTCGTCCGGACCGGCGGCGAGCGCTGTCAAATCGCGGGGGCCGCGGCAGGAAGCCAGGAACCCGCTGTCGATGTCGAGGACGGGCCCGAGGCCGCTCACTTCGTGCGCAGCCCCTTCGTCCGCCACGATGAGGTCGAGTCCGGCGGCCGACGCGATGGTGGCGTTGCGTGCGGGGGGAAAGGCCGGGTTGAGCGGGACGACCGTGGCTCCGGCCAGGTGGACGCCGAGATAGGCGGCGTAGCTGGTGACGCTCCGGTCGGCGAGCAGTCCGATGCGTGAACGCGGGCCGATCCCTTCCGCCTGCAGAGCGTTGCCGATGTGCTCCGCGGCGGCCGTCAGTTGTGCGTAGTCCAGGCGGTGTGCGCCTGTCACGAGTGCCTCACGGTGCGGATGGGCGGCTGCCGTCCTGAGGAAGCGGTCATGGATGGTTCGGTGGCTGGCCACGGGTGCTCCTTGTCTTCCTGGAGAAGGACCGACCGGGCCAGGTTCTCCGCCCGGGCCAGGTCGTGGACGGCGGTATCGAGCAGGGAGTCGCGCGGGCGGCCCCGCCGGGCCGAGTTGATCGCGAAGCGCAGCGTCCTGGGCAGCCCCGACCAGCGGGTGAGGGCCTGGCGCAGCGCTTCCTCGTGTTCTTGGGGACGGCTGCGCCCTGGGGCATCGAGGGAGTGGCGGTACTTGTACTGGTGGTGACGTGACGCGGCCCAGAGGTCCTCCAGGAGCGTCGGCTCGCCGGGGTTCGTGCCGGCGGTTCGCAGGTGCTCCAGCAGGTGGCCGGCGATGTGCTCGGGATCGGTGCACCAGGTGCCTTCGTCCGGTAGGCGGCTGGCGCTGTCGGCGTTGACCCGGGTGAACCAGTGGCGGGTTCCCTTGGGAGGTGTGGCCAGGGTGCGGCCGAACACTTCGGCGGTGCGTCGGCGCTGGACGGGACTGTAGTGGTCGTCCGTGGTGAACAGGGCGGCCATGGAGGCGTCGGTCACCCAGCCGCTGAAGGACCGCTGTTCCTGCCCGTTGGGGAACAGGCCGGTGAAGTGGTCGTGCAGGTACCAGCGGCCGTTTCCGCGGGCGGTCGCCACCAGGAAGTGGGGGGCCGGTTCCTGGCCGGGCGGTGCCCAGGGCAGCCGGGCGGCGTCCGCGGCGAAGAGCGCCCGGCCGTACATGGCGACCTCCTCGGCCAGTCCGGCGAGCGCCTCGGCCAGGGGCTCGGCCCCCGCGGGACGCAGGGCGGTGCCGTCCGGCAGTCGGTCCAGGCCGGCGGCGTGGTGCCGGAAGACCAGCGGTTCGGACGTGGGCGAGGGCTGGAGGGCGAGTCGGGTGGACCGCGCGACGCGGTCGGGCGCGCTGGGGTCCTCTTCGGTCAGGTAGGCCAGGAGAGCGCTGGTGTAGCAGCTCAGAGCGGCTTCGTGGGCGCTCGTGGCGTGGGTGGCAGGGCTCGGTTGCGCGACGCCGGATCGCTCGGTCACGGTCCCTCCTCTCCCTCGGCGACGGGACGGCCGTAGGCCAGACAGGTGGGCAGCGGGCTCCCGATGTCGGTCAGATGGCGCCAGGTCAGCCGGCGCCAGCGCCCTTCCCGCGCGCCGGGAGCCACATCGATGCGCCACGGGGCCCCGGCCAGTCCTGTGCCGAGTGCTTTCACGCATGCCTCTTGGGCGGTCCAGAGGTAGGCGAAGTGCAGCGCGCGTTCCTCGGGCGGGAGCCGGCGCAGGGCGGCGGCGGCTGAGGGGGAGCAGCATCGGCGCAGGAGGCCCTCGCTGGGGGGTGAGGGGGCCTGTATGTCGATCCCGACCGGCTGGTGGGCGACGGCCGCGGCCACGGTGTCACCGCTGTGGGAGATGCTGACCGACAGCTGGGGGTGGCCGGGTACGCAGGGCGGGCCGCCCGTCCGGGATCGCAACGGTGTGTGCAAGGGGAGCCCGAGGCTCCCGCTGAGCAGGGTGCGGGCGAGGGCGCGCCCCGCCAGGTGCTCGCGGGCCCGCCAGGGGGGCATGGTGCGTGAGGCGGGGCTGATGTCGGCGGACCTCAGGGTGTTCAGTGCCGCCGGTACGGAGGCAACCGCGAGGTGCAGTCCGGGTCGCGGGGTGAGGGTGGTGATCACGACGGACACTCCCGTACCCCCAGGAGCGTGTCGGCGTGGTCGGCGATCAGTTCCCGGAGGGTGTGGCTGGTGCCGCCCGCGATGCCGAACATCGCCGCTTCGGTACGCAGGTGGTGCAGGCCCGTGTGGGCGAAGGCGCGAGCCCCCTGGAGCTGCGCGCACATGTTCAGCACCTGTTCCAGGGTTTCCGCACCGGCCGCCTTGAGCACGGCGGTGGTCACGGTGGGTGTGAGGTGGTCCGTGGCGGGGGCGCTTGCGTGGTCGCACAGGGCCTGGAGGCGTTGTGCGCCGAGCAGCGCGGCGGCCATGTCGTGCCGCACCGCGGCGTGGGCCCACTGCGGGCCGTCGGCGATGCGGCGCTCGGTCAGCATGCGGTACGTCGCGGCCAGGACCCGGCGGGTCAGGGCGTCGGCCCAGAGGCCGCTGGCCAGTCGCTCCGTGGTGATGCGGCGGGTGAAGGCGGCAAGTCCGCGGGAAGGCGAGCCGATGATGTGGTCGGTGGGCAGCCGTACCCCGTCGAAGTGCAGCGAACCGACTCCGGAACCGCTGAACCACAGGGTGTCGGTGGGGTCGGCGCGTACGCCCGGTGCCGTGAGCGGCACCAGCAGCAGGGAAAAGTTGCTGAAGTGGTCTCCGGGGCGCCGTCGGGCCAGGACGAGAGCGTGGTCGGCGGTGGTCGCGTTGACGATCCAGCGTTTGCCGCCGGTCAGGACAAGGGTGTCGCCGTCGGTTTCGACGCGGGTGCCCATGGCGGTGAGGTCCGATCCTGCGGCGTCGGCGTCGGTTGCCGCGAGCGCCAGCACGCATCGGCCTTCTTCCGCCTGCCGTGCGATGTCCGAGGGCGGCCCGCCGGGCGGTGCATCGCGCAGGAGGGGCAGGGCGGTCGCCGCCTGGACGCAGAAGCTGAGGGTGCTTGCCAGGGGAAGGGTGGCGTCGAGGACGGTCAGCGTCGTCCGCAGCGCGGCGGGGTCGAGCCCGTACCGGTCGTCCCGGGTGGATTCCTTGTACAGGGTGCTGAGGATTCCGGCGGTGCCGAGTGTCTTCCAGACGTCCCGTGCGGGTGTGGTTCCGTCCGCACCGATGGAGGCGAGCGCCTCCTCGACGCGGCTGCGCAGATCCGGTGTCTCAGGCATGGGTGACCTCCTGATCCATGAGGGTCATCGTCCCGTTTGCCAGGCGCAGCCGGTCGTTGCTGTAGTTCAGCGAGGCCGAGCGCAGATCGCGCCAGGCCCGTTCCAGGGCGAGGGGGGCGTTGCGCATGTATCCGTGGCGCAGGCCGGCGAGTTCGACGAGTTCGTCGACGGCGGCGAAGCACTGTTCGGATGCGGTGATCTTGACAGTGTTCATCAGGAGCTGCGCGGGTGGCGTCGCGGGGTCGCGGGCCGCCTCCTGGTAGGCGGTCGCGGCGTACCTGATCAGGGCGTGCGTGGTCTCCAGCCGCTGTCGGACGGTGGCGAGCCTGGTGAGGAGTAGTTCGCTGCTCATGTCGCGGCGTTTTCGCTCCTCGGGGCTGCGCAGCCATGAGACGGTGCGGGACAGGGCGCCTGTTGCCGTGCCCAGCCAGCAGGACGACCAGCCGAGGTGGGCCACGGGGGCGAAGGTCCGCACAGTGATGTCACGAAAGCTGCCGTGCTCCCCTACGACCTGGTGCGGGGGGACGGAGCCCCGCAGGCGCAGGGGGAGGCTGTGGGTGCTGCGCATGCCTAGCGGATCCCAGTTCCCTGTGGGGGCGGCGTCGAGCTGCGACCGGCCGGCGTAGATGAGGGAGACCTGGTGGGGGGAGGTTGCTCCCGGGGCCTGTGTGGTGATCAGGAACCCGTCGGCGTGCGTCCCCCCGGTGACCACCGGGGCCGTCCGGTCGATGTGGAGGTGGTCCGGGCCGGCGGTGAGGGGGGTGTCGGAGGTGAGCAGGTGTCCTCCGGTGCCGGCCTCCGTGGTGACTGAAGCGAGGTAGACCTCGCCGCGGGCGACGGCGGGGAGAAGTTCCTCGTGCAGCCGCGGTGCTGCGTGGTGGACGAGGGCAGCGACCTGTTGGCAGTGCATGGCGAAGACCATGCCGACCGACATGCACTCGCGTGACAGTTTGGCGGCGATGTCGAGCATGTCGGTGAGGGTGCCGCCGAGCCCGCCGTACTCCACCGGGACCAGGAGGCCGAGGAGCCGGCTTCGGCGCAACTCGGTCAGGGCGGCGGTGGGGAAGGACGCTTCCTCGTCGGTGCGGGCGGCATGCTGCCGGACCGTTGCGAGGAGCGCGTTGAGGTCCGGGGCCGCGCCGCCGCCCGGGTCGGGGGGCGGGGCCGTGTGACCGAGCTGATCGAAGGTGGTCATCGGCGATCACGCTGCCGAGCTGGTGCGCGCCTGGTCGACGGCGCGCCAGAGGTGTTCGGCGGTGGAGAAGGTGACGTCGTTGAGCTGTTCGTCGTCCAGGCTGACCCCGTAGCGGTCCTCGATGTCGAACATCACCTCAATCGCCTGCATGGAAGTGAGCCCCAGGTCGCGCAGGGAGGCGTCGGCGGCCAAGGGCTCGCCGGTCGACAGGAAACGCAGGTGCGGGCGGAGGAGATCGGTGAAGGCGCTGTCCATGAGTGAGGTCCTTTCTGTGGTGGTTCAGGCAGGCTGCACGAGGTCGGCGCGGTGCACGTCCAGGCGGCTGGTCCCCACGTGCTCGGGGCCGTCCACCACGACTTCGTCGGGCAGCGGATGGCCCAGGAAGAGCACGAGGCTGGCGTGCAGTCCGTAGGCGCCGACATTCGGCACGCTCAGTACGTCGCCCGGCTCCACCGATGGCATGGGTGTCGAGCGGGCCCAGGTGTCCAGGGGGGTGCAGAGCGGGCCGCAGAGCATGGCGGTGGTCTCCTCCGGCGTTCCGTCACGACCCGCGCTGCCGGGGACCTGCACACGGGGGCGGATCACCGGCACCCGCCGCAGTCCTGACATCCCGCCGAGGTGGTGGATGCCCGAGTCCATGACGATCACCCGGTGCTCGTGCGCCTGCTTGACGTCCAGGACACGGGTATGGAGGCGCCCGCACGTGGCGGTGAGATAGCGGCCCGACTCGAAGGCGATGGCGGGTTGTTGTCGGCGCCAGTCGGGGAAGGCGCCGTCGAGCCGGCGTGCGAGCCGTCCGGCCAGCCCGGGGAATACCGGCAGCGCCCCATCGTGTGCGTACGGAGCGCCGAAGCCCCCTCCCAGGTCCAGTACCCGCAGCGGTACGCCGAGGATGCTCTGCACGCGTGCCGCGGTATCGATGGCGACGGTGAACTGCTGGGTGAGGGCGTCCTCGTCGTATAGGTTCGTGGCCAGGTACAGGTGCAGCCCCTCGAAGCGGGCGTGGGTCTGGCTGGTGAAGACAGCCGCATCCGCCTCGATGGCGGCGATGTCGGCTCCGAACGGTGAGGGCAGGCCGGTCATGGCCAGTCCGGCTCCGGGGGCGGCCGCGTCGGTGTTGACCCTCAGCAGGAAACGGGCTGGTGTGCCGTTGCGGGCGGCTGCCGAGTCGAGCTGGCGTGCCGCGCGCGGGGAGTCCAGTGAGAAGGAACGGACTCCTGCGGAGAGGGCTGTGTCCAGGTCGCTGTCGCGCTTGCCGGGGCCCGAGTAGAGGATGTCGCCCGGGGGCACACCGGCTTCCAGGGCGGCCCTGAGTTCTCCGACGGAGCTGATCTCCGCGCGGCAGCCACGCTCGTGCAGGGTGGAGACGACGGCCGGATGGGGGTTGGCCTTGAGGGAGTAGTAGAGGTCGCTGGGCGCCGGAAGTTGGGCGCGAAGCTGATCGTGCGCAGCGCGCACGGTTGACAGGTCGTAGACATAGGCGGGAGTGGGCCCCTGATAGTCGACGGATTCCCAGTCAGACACGCGATGCCTCCGGAGACAGCTCGGTGAGGCGCTTCTTGTCGATCTTGCCGTTGGCGTTCGTCGGCAGAGCCGGCAGCCGCAGACACTGGGGCGGTACCTTGTAAGCCTCGATCTCCGCGCGCAGGAGCCGGAGCACGTCCGTCGGCTCCGCTGCCCCGGCGGTGACGAGCAGCGCTTCGGGCCGGTCGTGCGCCGGCGGGAGGACCGCGGCTGTCTCCACACCCGGCAGCCTGCGGGCCGCCGCTTCAACCTCGATGGCACTCACCCGGAAGCCCTGCTGCTTGTAGACGTCGTCGCGGCGGCCGTCGAAATGCAGGTATCCGTCCTCGTCCACGAATCCGTAGTCCCCCGTGCGCAGTTCGGGGAAGAGACCCTCGCGGCATACGAAGCGTTCGGCGGTCAGGTCCGGGCGCTTCCAGTAGCCCGCCATCACATGGGGGCCGCGGACCGTGATCTCCCCCGGTTGCCCGGCCGGCTGCCGCTCCCCCGCCTCGTCCACGGTGAAGACCTCGGTCCCGTCCAGGGGGAGGCCCACCGTGCCGGGCCGTAGGAGGTCCTCATCGGGCTCGAGGATCGATACGCGCTTGCATTCGGTGAGTCCGTACATCAGCTGGATCCTGAGGTCCGGCAGCGACCGGCGCAGACCGGTCAGTACGTCTCCCGGCATGGCGGCGCCCGTGTTGGTCATCAGCCTCAGCGGGGGCCTCTCGTTGTGGCGGCGCAGCAGAAGGCGCAGCAGTCCAGCGGCGAGCGGGGGCACGGCCGGCAGTACCGTGGCACCAGCGCGGTTCAGGTTCTTGAGGAACGCGGGGCCGGTCTCCGCAGCGGCCGCCAAGTGGAGATGGGCATCGGCCGCGGCAGCCAGGAAGACTTGGTACAGCCCGTAGTCGAAGGACAGCGGCAGGGCGTTGTAGATGACGTCGCGCTGCGCGTACCGCAGCCGCCGTGCAATGGCCCGCGTGGCGAAGACGACCTGCTCATGGGTGGAGACGACGGCCTTCGGCATGGCTGTGGTGCCGGAGGTGTAGATCAGGCACACCGGGTCCACCGGCACAGGTGAGGCCGTTCGGACCGGTGCCCCGGGTGCTGCGGCCGACAGCTGCGCCAACTGGTCCAGGGTGGCGGTCAGCACACCCTGTTCCCGCGCGGCGGTCTGGCCGTCCGGGTCGGAGGTGACGAACAGGCCGGGGGCGCTGTCCCGCAGGATGTGCGCGAGGACGTCGCCCCGTACCTCCTCGTGGATCACGGAGAAGATCACACCGAGCCGGGATGCGGCGAACAGGACGACCGGTAGATGCAGGTCGCAAGCACCGGTCAGGACCAGGCGGTCACCCCGGCGTAGCCCGTGGTCGTGCAGTACATGGCTCATGCGGTGGCTGGCATCGGCCAGCTGCTCGTAGCTGAGGGTGGTGCTCCCGGCCGTGACAGCGGGCAGCCCGGACGTCCCTCGGCGCCGATCCAGCAGGTGGTGCAGCAGCTCAGTGCTCATCTCATGCCACCCGGGCGGGGGCCGAGCCGGCGGCGCGCGACGTGACGGCCGTCAGGCGATCGAGGTGGCGCAGATTCTCGAGGGTGAGGTCGGCCTCGTCGAAGGTGATGCCCAGGCTCTGCTCGAGCTCTTCCACGAGATCGACCATGCGGAACGAGCTGAAGGCGGGATACGTGTCGAGCTCGGGCTGGGCGAGCAGCTGTGCCGGGGCCACTGCGAGGATGCGTGCGGCGTGTTCGAGTACGACGCCGCGTGCGGTGTCCTTGTCAGGCATGAGAACTCCCCTTGGGGGCTGCGAGGGTTGACGTCAGGCGGTTTCGCGGACGGAGCGGGACAGAGTTCGTAATCCGTCGTCCAGTTCTTCGGCTGTGGTGATGAGAGGAGGGATGAGTTTCACGACTTCGCTCTGCGGGCCGGAGGTCTCCAGCAGGAGCCCCAGCTCGAAGGCGCGGGCGCAGACCGCGGCGGCGCGCGCCGGGTCCTCGAACTCCATGCC
>NZ_JBHXJG010000232.1:0-11511 GCF_042723425.1 Streptomyces sp. NPDC058375
CCGCTAGCGGCGGTCCCGTCGTCTCCGCGACGACCGGCCGGGCAGGGACCGCTCCCCGCCCGGCCGGTCGCCGTAGGGGCGGAGCCGGCGCGCGGGACCGGCCCCGGCCGGCCGCTCCCGTACCGACGCGGCCCCACGTCTCTGCCGGCCGCTCCCGCACTGCCGGGGCCCTGCACCTCAGCCCGGCACCCCCGCCCGCAGCCGCTCCCGCGCCTCCATCAGCGCGAACCCCAGCAGATTCAGCCCCCGCCACTCCTGCGGCCGCTCCACCCGCTCGTCGTCCGCCGCGAGCCCGATGCCCCAGATCCGGTCCAGCGGGGACGCCTCCACCAGCACCCGGTCCCCGGTGGAGAGCAGATACCCGGCCAGCTCCGGGTCCTGCCCGAACTTGTGCACGCTGCCCGCGACGACGAGCGCGAACCGCTCCCGTATCCACACGTCCTCGTCGAAGCCGCGCACCAGGCGGCCCGCCTTCTTCGCCGCCGCCGGGCTCTTCGCCGTCACCGCCGCCGCCTCGGCCTCCGGATCGCCGAAGAGCCGCGCCTTGCCGGCCATCATCCAGTGCTCGGCGCTCGCATACGTCACCCCGTCCACCGTGAACGGCGACGGCCACCACTGGCTCAGACAACTCGGGCCGATCCGGCCGTCCGGGCGCGGACGGTGCCCCCAGAACGGCAGATACTTCACCCGCTTGCCCCGCGCCACGTCCGCCAGAACTTCATCGATCGGTCCCATGGCATGTGAGTGTGGCATCCGCCACTGACACTCCGTACGGGGATTTCCGCACCGACACGACACATGGTCGACAGATTCCGTCGCGTAACCAAAAGGCAACAACGGAATCACTTGTTGGGCGTGAACCCCTCTGTCAGGATCGGCACTCAATTCACGAAGAAGCTACGCCGACCCCGCCCAGCGGGTACAGCGGCGGAGGAGAGCGTCATGAGCAACGGCTTCCAGGTTCGGGACCGCTTCGCGGAAGGTGCGCAGTACATCGGCGGCAAGCTGCTCCCCGGCACGTCCGGCCGCCACCACGACATCGTGAACCCCGCGACCGGCGAGAGCGTGCTCCGCTACGAGCTGGCGGGCACGGAGGACGTGGACGCGGCGGTCGCCGCCGCCCGCGCGGCCTTCCCCGGCTGGTCCGGCGCCACCCCCGGCGAGCGGTCCGATGCGATGCACCGGTTCGCCGCCGTCCTCGCCGAGCAGGCCGACGACTTCGCGTACGCCGAGTCCCTCCAGTGCGGCAAGCCGATCAAGCTCTCCACCGAGTTCGACGTCCCCGGCACCGTCGACAACGCCGCGTTCTTCGCGGGCGCGGCCCGCCACCTGGAGGGCAAGGCCGCCGCCGAGTACGACGGCGACCACACCTCCTACGTACGCCGCGAGGCGATCGGCGTCGTCGGCTCGATCGCCCCCTGGAACTACCCGCTCCAGATGGCCGCCTGGAAGGTCCTCCCGGCCGTCGCCGCGGGCAACACCATCGTCCTCAAGCCCGCCGAGCTGACCCCGCTCACCTCGCTGATGTTCGCCCAGGCCGCCACCGAGGCGGGCATCCCGGACGGCGTCATCAACATCGTCACCGGGGCGGGCAAGGACGCGGGCGAGCACCTCGTCGGCCACCCGGACGTCGTGATGACCTCCTTCACCGGCTCCACCGCCGTCGGCAAGCGGGTCGCCGAGATCGCCACCGCCACCGTCAAGCGGCTCCACCTGGAGCTCGGCGGCAAGGCCCCCTTCGTGGTCTTCGACGACGCCGACCTGGAGGCCGCCGTGCACGGCGCGGTCGCCGGATCGCTCATCAACACCGGCCAGGACTGCACCGCCGCCACCCGCGCCTACGTCCAGCGTCCCCTCTACGACGCCTTCGTCCGCGACGTCGCCGCCCTCATGGAGACCGTCCGCCTCGGCGACCCCTTCGACGCGGCCACCGACCTCGGCCCCCTCATCAGCCACGCCCAGCGCGACCGCGTCGCCGCCTTCGTCGAGCGGGCCCGCGGCTACGCCCAGGTCGTCACCGGCGGCGAGGCCCCCGGCGGAGACCTCGCGGACGGCGCGTACTACCGGCCCACCCTCGTCGCGGGCGCCGCCCAGGACAGCGAGATCGTCCAGTCGGAGATCTTCGGCCCGGTCCTGGTGGTCCTCCCCTTCGACACCGACGACGAGGGCATCGCCCTCGCCAACGACACCCCGTACGGACTGGCCGCCTCCGCCTGGACCCGCGACCTGTACCGCGCGAACCGCGCCACCCGCGAGATCCAGGCGGGCTGTGTGTGGGTGAACGACCACATCCCGATCCTCTCCGAGATGCCGCACGGCGGATACAAGGCCAGCGGCTTCGGCAAGGACATGTCGGCGTACTCCTTCGAGGAGTACACGCAGGTCAAGCACGTCATGTACGACAACACCGCGGTCGCCCGCAAGGACTGGCACCGCACGATCTTCGGGGACCGATAACAGCTGCCGCACGAGCGGGGCCCGTCCACCGTGACGGGCCCCGGCGGCCTCCCACCCGAAAGGGCGAACAGCGTATGGAGAGTTACGAGCCCGAGCGCCTCACGCCGGTCCAACTGGCGGCCATGAGGCGGTCCTTGACCAGCGGCAGGGGTGCCCTCACCCGCCGCTCCCTGCTTCGCGCCTCCGGCATGGGAGCCCTCGCCCTGGGCGGCATAGGCACCCTCGGCGCCTGCGGCATCCCGCCCGCAAAGCGCGCCGACGCCGGTACGGCCTCCGACGACCACTCGGCTAAGGAGAAGGAAGTCACCTTCTCCAACTGGACCGAGTACATGGACGTCAGCGAGGACGAGAAGAGCCGCCCCACCCTCCAGGCGTTCACGAAGCGCACCGGGATCAGGGTCAAGTACACCGAGGACATCAACGACAACGTCGAGTTCTTCGGGAAGATCAAACCGCAGCTCGCGGCCGGCCAGAACACCGGGCGCGACCTCATCTGCGTCACCGACTGGCTCGCGGCCCGCATCATCCGGCTCGGCTGGGCCCAGAAGCTCGACCCCTCGAACCTCCCGCACGCCTTCGCAGGCGTGTCCGCCCAGTTCCGCACCCCCGACTGGGATCCGGGCCGCGCCTACTCCTACCCCTGGACCGGAATCCCGACCGTCATCGCGTACAACGTGAGGGCCACCGGCGGCCGCAAGGTCGACTCCATAACCCAGCTCCTCGACGACCCGAAGCTCAAGGGCCGCGTCTCCTTCCTCTCCGAGATGCGCGACTCCGTCGGCATGACCCTGCTCGACCAGGGCAAGGACCCGGGGAAGTTCACCGACGCCGACTTCGACGGCGCGATCGGCCGGCTCCAGAAGGCCGTCGACAAGAAGCAGATCCGCCGCTTCACCGGCAACGACTACACCGCCGACCTCAGCAAGGGCGACATCGCCGCCTGCGTCGCCTGGGCCGGTGACATCATCCAGCTCCAGGCCGACAACCCGGACATCAAGTTCGCGATCCCGGCCGCCGGCTACATCACCTCCAGCGACAACCTCCTGGTCCCCGCCCAGGCCCGGCACAAGACCAACGCCGAGAAGCTCATCGACTACTACTACGAGCCGCCGGTCGCCGCCCAGCTCGCCGCGTACATCAACTACGTCTGCCCCGTCGACGGCGTACGCGACGAACTCGCCAAGATCGACGAGTCGATGGCCTCCAACACCCTGATCCTCCCCGACAAGGAGATGGCGGCGAAGTCCCGCTCCTTCCGCTCCCTGAGCACGAAGGAAGAGACGGCGTACGAAGAGAAGTTCGCCAAGCTCATCGGCGCCTGACCCGGCACCCGCCGGCCCTGCCCTCTCCGAACTCCCCCGAACACACTGGGACTGCGACCCATGACACAGCAGCAGCAGACCGCGGGCGGCGATGTCCGCCTCGCCGGGATCAGCAAGACCTACGGCTCCTTCACCGCCGTGCACCCGCTCGACCTGACCGTGCCCCAGGGCTCCTTCTTCGCCCTGCTCGGCGCGTCCGGCTGCGGCAAGACCACCACTCTGCGGATGATCGCGGGCCTGGAGGAGGCCACCACCGGCACGGTCTTCCTCGGGGACAAGGACATCACCGACCTGCCCCCGTACAAGCGGCCGGTCAACACCGTCTTCCAGAGCTACGCGCTCTTCCCGCACCTGGACATCACCGAGAACGTCGCCTTCGGGCTGCGCAGGCGCGGCATCAAGTCGGTGAAGAAGCAGGTCGACGACATGCTGGAGCTGGTCCAGCTCGGCGACTTCGCCCGCCGCAAGCCGCACCAGCTCTCCGGCGGCCAGCAGCAGCGCGTCGCCGTCGCGCGCGCCCTCATCAACCACCCGCAGGTCCTGCTGCTCGACGAACCCCTCGGCGCCCTCGACCTCAAGCTCCGCCGCCAGATGCAGCTGGAGCTCAAGCGCATCCAGACCGAGGTCGGCATCACCTTCGTGCACGTCACCCACGACCAGGAGGAGGCCATGACCATGGCCGACACCGTCGCGGTGATGAACGGGGGCCGTGTCGAACAGCTCGGCGCGCCCGCCGACCTCTACGAGAACCCGCGCACCACCTTCGTCGCCAACTTCCTCGGCACCTCCAACCTCATCGAGGGCGAGATCATCTCCGCCGGCGAGGACCTGGTGGTGGCCGCGAGCGGCGGGAAGCTCGCGCTGCCCCGCGAGCGATGTTCGGCCTCCTCCACCGCCGCGGGCGGCCGTCTCCTCCTCGGCATCCGGCCCGAGAAGATATCCCTGGCCCATGCGGACGACGCCGATGACATAGCCGCCGGCCGCAACCGCGTCACCGGCCGCATCTCCGACTCCAGCTTCATCGGCGTCTCGACGCAGTACGTCGTCGAGAGCCCGGCGGGCAAGGCCCTCCAGGTGTACGAGCAGAACATCGAGCGCGACACGCGGCTCGTCCCCGGCGCCGAGGTCGTCCTGCACTGGAACCCCGCCCACACCTTCGGCCTCGACGCCGCCCAGGACATCGACGCGGGCGCTACGAGCGTGGAGGACGCGGAGTGAGCGTCACCGAGGCGCCGCCCGCGCCGACCCCTGAGGAGCCCCGGGAACTCACGCTCCGCAAGCCCTCCACCCGCAAGCGGCTCGTACCGTACTGGCTGCTGCTCCCCGGCATCCTCTGGCTGGTCGTCTTCTTCGCCCTGCCGCTCGTCTACCAGGCCTCCACCTCCGTACAGACCGGCTCCCTGGAGCAGGGCTTCGAGGTCACCTGGCACTTCCAGACGTACGTGGACGCGCTGCGCGAGTACTACCCGCAGTTCATCCGGTCCCTGCTCTACGCGGGCACCGCCACGATCCTGTGCCTGCTGCTGGGCTACCCGCTCGCCTACCTCATCGCCTTCAAGGCGGGCCGCTGGCGCAACCTCGTCCTGGTGCTGGTCATCGCCCCGTTCTTCACCAGCTTCCTCATCCGTACGCTGGCGTGGAAGACGATCCTCGCCGACGGCGGCGCGGTCGTGGACGTGCTCAACACCCTGCACGTCCTGGACGTCACCAGCTGGCTCGGCTGGACCGAGTCCAACCGGGTCCTCGCCACCCCGATGGCCGTCGTCTGCGGTCTGACGTACAACTTCCTGCCGTTCATGATCCTGCCGCTCTACACCTCGCTGGAGCGGATCGACGGCCGGCTGCACGAGGCGGCGGGCGACCTCTACGCCACCCCCGCCACCACCTTCCGCAAGGTGACGTTCCCGCTCTCCATGCCCGGCGTGGTCTCCGGCACCCTGCTGACCTTCATCCCGGCGAGCGGCGACTACGTCAACGCCGAGCTGCTCGGATCCACCGACACCAAGATGGTCGGCAGCGTCATCCAGAGCCAGTTCCTGCGGGTCCTGGACTATCCGACGGCCGCCGCGCTCTCCTTCATCCTCATGGCGATCGTCCTGCTGATGGTCACCTTCTACATCCGCCGCTCCGGGACGGAGGACCTGGTCTGATGCCCGTACTGCGCTGGATACGCCGGAACCTGATCGTCATCGCGGGTCTGCTGACCCTCGCGTACATGATCCTGCCGAACGTCGTCGTCATGGTGTTCTCGTTCAACAAGCCCAACGGGCGCTTCAACTACGCCTGGCAGCAGTTCTCGCTGGACGCCTGGAAGGACCCCTGCGGCGTCGCCGACCTGTGCGGCTCGCTCTCCCTCTCGCTCCAGATCGCCTTCTGGGCGACGCTGGGGGCCACCGCGCTCGGCACGGCGGTCGCCTTCGCGCTGGTCCGTTACCGCTTCCGGGCGCGCGGCGCGATCAGCTCGCTGATCTTCCTGCCGATGGCGATGCCCGAGGTCGTCATGGCGGCCTCCCTGCTCACGCTCTTCCTGAACATGGGCGCCCAGCTCGGCTTCTGGACCGTGCTGATCGCCCACATCATGTTCTGCCTCAGCTTCGTGGTGACCGCCGTCAAGGCGCGCGTCATGTCGATGGACCCGAGACTGGAGGAAGCCGCCCGCGACCTCTACGCGGGCCCCGTGCAGACCTTCGTACGGGTGACCCTTCCCATCGCCGCCCCCGGCATCGCGGCGGGAGCGCTGCTCGCGTTCGCGCTCTCGTTCGACGATTTCATCATCACGAATTTCAACGCGGGCTCCACCGTCACGTTCCCCATGTTCGTCTGGGGATCGGCACAGCGCGGCACGCCCGTGCAGATCAACGTCATCGGCACCGCCATGTTCATCATTGCGGTAACGATGGTTCTCGTCGGCCAGGTCATAGCGAGCCGACGCAAGAACAACGCTCGACCCTGAAATTCCTGAAGGAGTTGGAAACCATGGCCCCAGCTGCCATGCGTACTGCTGCACAATCCCTCTCCGGCGCCAAGCCGGTCTCCTACTGGCTCGACGACCCGGCCAAACCCGACGCGCTCCCCGCCCTCACCGGCGACGAGCACACCGACCTCCTGGTCGTCGGCGGCGGCTACAGCGGGCTGTGGACCGCGCTCATCGCCAAGGAGCGCGCCCCGGACCGCGACGTCGTCCTCATCGAGGGGCACGAGGTGGGCTGGGCCGCCTCGGGCCGCAACGGCGGCTTCTGCGCCGCCTCCCTCACCCACGGGCTGGCCAACGGCGTGGAGCGCTGGCCCGGTGAGATCGCGCGGCTGGAGGAGCTGGGGGAGCGGAACCTCGATGCCATCGAGGCCGCCGTCGCCCGCTACGGCATCGACTGCGAGTTCGAGCGGACCGGCGAGATCGACGTCGCCACCGAGCCCCATCAGCTCGAAGAGCTGCGGGAATGGCACGAGGAGATCGTCAAGCTCGGCATCACCGGCGTCGACTTCCTGGACCGGGACGCCCTGCGCGCCGAGATCGACTCGCCGACCTTCCTCGGCGGGCTCTGGGACCGGCGCGGCGTCGCGATGCTGCACCCGGCCAAGCTCGCCTGGGGCCTCAAGCGGGCCTGCCTGGAGCTGGGCGTACGGATCTACGAGTCCACGCGCGGCCTGGACCTCGTCCGCTCGGGGGAGGGGATGGCGGTCCGCACCCCGTACGGCCGGGTCTTCGCCCGCCGGGTCGCGCTCGGCACCAATATCTTCCCCTCGCTCGTCAAGCGGGTCCGCCCGTACACCGTCCCGGTCTACGACTACGCGCTGATGACCGAACCGCTCACCCCCGAACAGCTCGAATCCATCGGCTGGAAGGGTCGTCAGGGACTCGGCGACAGCGCCAATCAATTCCATTACTTCCGCCTTTCCGCGGACAACCGGATCCTGTGGGGCGGATACGACGCGTTCTATCCGTACGGAGGCCGGCTCAGCGCCGATCTCGACCAGCGCCCGGAGACGTTCCTGAAACTCGCGGAGCAGTTCTTCACCTGCTTCCCGCAGCTTTCCGGGCTGAATTTCACGCACGCCTGGGGCGGCGCGATCGACACCTGTTCCCGCTTCACGGCATTCTTCGGAACGGCCCATCAGGGGCGGGTCGCCTATGCCGCCGGATTCACCGGCCTCGGCGTCGGGTCGACCCGGTTCGGGGCCGATGTGATGCTCGACCTCCTCTCCGGCGAGGAGACCGAACGGACCCGGCTGGAGATGGTCCGCTCCAAGCCGATGCCCTTCCCGCCGGAGCCCTTCGCCTGGGCCGGGATCGAGATCACCAAGCGGTCCCTGGCCCGCGCCGACAGCAACGGCGGGCGCCGCAATCTGTGGCTGAAGGGCATGGACAGGCTGGGGCTCGGCTTCGACAGCTGACACCCTGTCCAATAATGTGACTCACGTCACGGCCATTCGTGGCCCCGAGCCGCGTCATAGTCGGGGCCGAGCGCTCTCTCGCACGTGTACCCACCGGCAGAACCCTGCCGGTGTTCACGTCAACGGGAGGCTGGTCATGACGGGACCGGAAACGAAAGCCGCGGTCGAGTGGCTCACATCGGTGGCACCGGATCCCAGCGCCTGCCGGTGGGAATGGGAGCGCAACCCCCAGGGGATCGCGCTCCTTCCCGCCGGCAGGCGCTGGGACGTTCTGATCCTCCCGGGGGAGCTGGGCTATCCGACGCTCGACGTCCTCACCCGCCTCATCGACCGTCCGGGCCCCGTACTCGCCGACTTCGGGGAGTCCCGCATGGGCTTCTTCGTCCCGCCGGGCACGGTCTCCCGCTGGATCGGCACCGGGATCAGGGGCTGCGGGCAGGGCACCTGGATCGTCGTCCCGTACCCGGGGCGCGCCACCGGGGGAGTGCGTTGGCTCATCCCGCCGGACGGCTCGGGAACCCTCACCGACGCCGCACTCCTCGAACTCGCCATGCATGAGGCGGCGGGCTCCGCCGCCCGCGACGCCCGCGAAGAGCGACCGGGGAGCTGAGCAGGCCGCCAGAGGTCTTGACAACCTCATTGGTCTGGACCATGTTGTGCGCACGCCACACCCCGAATTCCCCCCTGCGCGGAGGCTGTTGTGGAACGCACTGGACCAACCGTCAGATTCTCCAGACTTCTGGCTGTCTGCTCGGCCGCCCTGCTCGCCGCCGGCGCCCTGGTCGCCACGGCACCGGCGGCCGGCGCGGCGGACGTGGACGTGGCGCGCAACGGTGGCTTCGAGTCAGGACTCGACGGCTGGAACTGCACGGCCTCCAGCGGGGCGGCCGTCTCCACCCCGGTGCACGGCGGCACCAAGGCGCTGAAGGCGACCCCGGCGGGCAGCGACAACGCCAAGTGCTCCCAGAGCGTCACCGTGAAGCCCAGCTCCCGCTACACGCTGAGCGCCTGGGTGCAGGGCAGCCACGTCTACCTCGGCGCCACCGGCACCGGCACCACCGACGTCTCCACCTGGACCCAGTCCTCCGGAGCCTGGAAGCAGCTCACCACCACGTTCGCCACCGGCCCGAACACCACCTCGGTGAGCGTCTACACCCACGGCTGGTACGGCACCCCCGCCCACTACGTCGACGACCTCACCCTCGTCGGCCCCGGCGGCGAGCCCGTCGTGATCCCGGCCGTCCCCGCAGGCCTGAGGACCACCGCGCTCACGTCCTCCTCCGTCGCGCTCTCTTGGAACGCCGTATCGGGCGCGAGCGTCTACCACGTCTACCGCGGCGGTACGAAGGTGGCCACGGCCACCGGCCCCTCCGCCACGGTCAGGGGGCTGACCCCCTCCACCGCGTACAGCTTCCAGGTCACCGCCGCCAACGCGGCCGGCGAGTCCGCGAAGTCGGCGGCGATCACGGCGACCACCGCGGCGGGCGGCGGCGGGGGCGGCGACACCAAGCTGCCCGCCCGGGCGCTCGTCGGCTATCTGCACTCCAGCTTCGCCAACGGCTCCGGCTACACGCGGATGGCGGACGTGCCCGACTCCTGGGACGTCATCAACCTGGCCTTCGGCGAGCCCACCTCCGTCACCTCGGGCGACATCCGCTTCTCGCTCTGCCCGGTCGCCGAGTGCCCGAACGTCGAGTCCGAGGCGGAGTTCAAAGCCGCGATCAAGGCCAAGCAGGCCGCGGGCAAGAAGGTGCTGATCTCCATCGGCGGCCAGAACGGGCAGGTGCAGCTCGCCTCCACCGCCGCCCGGGACGCCTTCGTCACCTCGGTCTCGAAGATCATCGACACCTACGGTCTCGACGGCCTCGACATCGACTTCGAGGGCCACTCCCTCTCGCTGAACACCGGCGACACCGACTTCCGCGCCCCGACCTCACCGGTGATCGTCAACCTGATCTCGGCGGTGAAGGCCCTCAAGGCGAAGTACGGCTCCGACTTCGTCCTGACGATGGCGCCGGAGACCTTCTTCGTCCAGCTCGGCTACCAGTTCTACGGCTCCGGCCCCTGGGGCGGCCAGGACCCGCGCGCAGGCGCGTATCTCCCGGTCATCCACGCGCTGCGCGACGACCTGACCCTGCTGCACGTCCAGGACTACAACTCGGGCCCGATCATGGGCCTGGACAACCAGTACCACACCATGGGCGGCGCGGACTTCCACATCGCGATGACCGACATGCTGCTCGCGGGCTTCCCGGTGGCGGGCGACACGAGCCGCGTCTTCCCGGGCCTGCGCCCCGACCAGGTCGCCATCGGCCTCCCGGCCTCCACCCAGGCGGGCAACGGCCACACCACCCCGGCCGAGGTCAACAAGGCGCTCAACTGCCTGATCAAGAAGACCGACTGCGGCTCCTACCAGACCCACGGAACCTGGTCCGACCTGCGCGGCCTGATGACCTGGTCGATCAACTGGGACCGCTTCAACAACGGGGAGTTCAGCCGGAACTTCGACGCCTACTTCGGCAACTGACCCACCACAGGGGCGCCAGCAGCAACGGCCCCAGGCACCAACTGGCCAGCACGTCCAGCGGCCAGTGGTAGCCGTGCAACACCAGACCGATGCCCGTCGCCGTGGTCAGCAGGATCGCGGCGACGGGCATCATCCACGTCCGGGGCCAGGAGGCCTCCCGCAGCCACGCCGGGCGGGGGAGGGCCAGCAGCACCAGCGCCGACGCCCCGTACGCCACGGCCGCCGTCGCCGTATGACCGGACGGGTAGTAGTTGACCGCCTCGGTGAGCGGCCCCTGCCGGGCGGTGGCCACCTTCAGCGGGATCACCAGCGCGGGCACCGCCGCCATGGTGAGGGCCGCGTACACGGCGAGCCGCAGGGCACGGCGCCACAGGGCGTACGCGATCGCGCAGGTCAGCACCGGCAGTGCTACCGCCATCCCGCCGAGGTCGGAGAAGACCTGGGTCAGGGGGGCCGGACCGCGCTCGAACAGCTTCGCCCCCACCCGCTGGTCCAGCCGCAGGAGCGGCCCCTCGGCGGCGACCTGCCAGGTGATCAAAGCGAAGAGGACCGCGAGCAGACCGAGAGCACCGAAGACGTATCCGGAAACGAGGGGGGCCGGCCACCCGGGAACAGGGGGGGTTGTTCCGGGATGGCCGGCGAGATCGGTTCGCCGCGCGCCCCGGGGGGTGTGGGGCGGGCGGCCGTCCGATCGGTGAGGAGTCCCGGAGCCATCGGCTCCGGTGTGCGCGAACGCACGCCCCGGGCTGCGCTGGGGAAGCCCCGGCCCGGAGTCGGCCGCGGTTTCCCGCGGCCGAGGTGTTTCTCTCATCC